>SLFF01000330.1 GCA_007124395.1 Thermomicrobiaceae bacterium
CAGACCGTCTCGAAGCAGCTCACCGGTGAGATTGGCGAGCTCGAAAAAGAGATCTATGGCCACGCTGGGGAGACGTTCAACATCAACTCACCACGACAGATGGCCAACGTGCTGTTCGAAGAGCTCAAGCTTCCGGCTGGCCGAAAGACCAAGACCGGGTACTCTGTCAATCAGGAGGTGCTCGAAAACCTTCGGGATGCCCACGACATCGTGCCGCTGATCCTCGAATACCGGCAACTTCAGAAGCTCAAGTCGACCTATGTCGATGCGCTCCCGAATCAGGTCAATCCCGAGACCGGGCGCGTTCATACGTCCTTCAACCAGACGGTCGCCGCCACGGGACGGCTCAGTTCCACCGATCCAAACCTGCAGAACATCCCAGTTCGCTCCGGAATCGGGCGGACTGTTCGTCGGGCGTTCATTCCGGATAACAATCCGGATACCTGCCCATTCGACGAACCAGCCACGTTCCTCGCAGCCGACTACAGCCAGGTCGAACTGCGACTGATGGCCCACTTCTCGGAAGATCAGACGCTTCTCAAAGCGTTCCAGGCAGGACAGGACATTCACGCGGCCACGGCCGCGGATGTGTTCGGCGTCAAGCTGGAAGATGTCTCGTCAGACATGCGCCGGATCGCCAAGACCGTCAACTTCGGAATCATGTACGGCATGCAGGCCTACGGCCTGTCCCGGGATACCGGGATGCCGCGCGGAGAAGCCCAGCAGTTCATCGACACCTACTTCGAGCGCTTCCCCGGAGTCCGGAGCTATCTCGATAACACGATCGAGCTGGCCAAGGATCAGGGGTATATCTCGACACTCTTCGGGCGACGGCGATACGTTGGCGATATCAACGCATCCAACTTCAACCGACGGACTGGTGCCGAGCGAATCGCCATCAATATGCCGCTGCAGGGCACAGCTGCAGACATCATGAAGATCGCCATGATCCGCATGCAGCGTGAATTACGGGAGAAGAACTTCAAGGCTCGTATGATCCTGCAGGTCCATGATGAGCTCCTGTTCGAGGTTCCCGAATCCGAAGTGAAGAAGCTGGCCGCCACGGTAAAAGATGTTATGGAGAATGTCACCGAACTCCAGGTGCCGCTGGTGACCGAAGTATCCGTGGGTGCAAACTGGGAGGAACTAGAGCCGATCTGACTCAACCTTGGTGATACTCGCTTGCTCTACCCGCCTGAATTAGGGTAGAATGCCGATGTTGCACTAGTGTAGTTTGCAACCAGTGAAGGACGGAGCAGGATGCCGATTTACGAGTACGCATGTGATACCTGCCAGACGACATTCGAGCGTAAGCAGAAATTCAGCGAAGATCCGGTTCGGAGTTGCCCAGACTGTGGCAATGATGTCCGGCGAGTGCTGTACCCGGCGGGGATCATTTTCAAGGGTTCTGGCTTCTATGTGACCGACAATCGAGCGTCGAATAGTGCCAGTACCAGCAGCAGTTCGAGCAGTGGAAGCTCATCGAACGGCTCAGCGAGTTCATCCGAGAGCACATCAGACAGCGCAAAGCCGACGAACAACACGTCGACTGCAGCTGACACCTAGAGGCGAGATCAGGCGAAAGCAATGCTTGCTATGTCAGGAATCCAGACGTCGATCAACTGCATCTGTATCACCGCCGCTGTCCTCGCCTGAGGCGAGCGATATCGGCACGCCGTGTGATGGCAGTTGAGTTTCGACAGGATTGCGGTAGCGAATGAATCGCCAGCTCCGGAGCGAGAACACAACTCAGCACCTGAATTCAACGGTGGGTAACGACCCCTTTTTGTCGTTCCCACCGTGTTTCGTGCCCGGAATGTGGGATGCGCATCGCAGGTCCATCGAACCAACTAGCCTGATAACTGGGTGCGGATCTGGCTGTAACCCTCGTTGTCGCCAGACAACCTGAATCTTCCGACAAATTCGAGTTCCAGCCAGTTATTCCGCCCGTCAGGAAAGGATCAACCCGATGACCATCCTCATCAGCAACACAATGTCCGGCAAGAAAGAGACGTTCGAAACGATCGAACCGGGCAAAGTTCGCATGTACGTGTGCGGCCCGACTGTCTACTCAGAAGCACACATCGGTCACGCGATGTCGGCAATGGCCTTCGACGTGATCCGCCGATATCTCGAGTATCGCGGATATCAGGTCATTCACGCCCAGAACTTCACCGACATCGACGACAAGATCATCAATCGTGCGCGGGATCTGGGTATATCTCCAGACCAGCTAGCCGAGGACATGATTCTGGAGTGGATAGCGCAGACCGCCAGGCTGAACATCAAACCAGCGACAATCTATCCCCGGGCCACCCAGGAAGTCGATACTATCATCGAGCTGATCTCGTCCCTGATCGAAAAGGGCACCGCCTACCATGTCCCCGGTGGCGACGTGTATTTCCGGGTCGACCGCTTCGAGAACTACGGCAAGCTCTCCCACCGGAAACTCGACGACATGATCGCCGGGTCACGCATCGATGTGGACGAAAACAAAGAGCACCCGATGGATTTCGTGCTCTGGAAAGCGGCCAAAGAGGGCGAACCGGCCTGGGATTCTCCGTGGGTCCCCGGGCGACCGGGCTGGCACATCGAGTGCAGCGCGATGATCCAGCGTCACCTGGGCGGGCAGATCGATATCCACGGTGGCGGATCAGATCTCATATTCCCGCACCATGAAAATGAGATTACTCAGTCCGAATCCGCCAACTGCGGCTGCGCTCTTGCCCGCTACTGGGTACACAACGGTATGCTGGAACTTCGCGGCGAGAAGATGAGCAAGTCCGAAGGCAATCTCGTCACCATCCGGGAGCTTCTCGACATGGGCGGCGGCGAAGTCTTCCGATTCATGATGCTCGGTTCGCACTACCGCTCACCCATGGCGTTCGGCGAGGACACCTACGAGGCGGCGAAACGTGGGCTCGATCGATTGATCGGCGCCGTTCGGGATCTGGACCGTCGCGAGGTTCCGCTGAGCAGACCGGATCATCCGCTGGCCGAGGCCGCCGACGAAGCCAGGGCAAAGTTCGAAACAGCGATGGATGACGACTTCAACACCCCGGAAGCACTGGCAGCACTCTTCGATTTCGGGCGAATAATCAACCGGGAGAGAGACCAGGACGGCGCGACTCCCGAGCTACGGTACGCTCAGGCGCAACTGCAGGATCTCGCCGCGGTACTGGGGCTGAAACTTCGGAAACCCGAGACGACGGCGATCGACAGCGCGCCATTCATCGATCTCCTGGTCGATATCCGGACTCAACTTCGCTCGGCGAAGCAATTCGAGCTGGCGGATCAGGTGCGAGATCAACTTGCCGAACGGGGCATCATCATCGAAGACTTTCCATCCGGAAGCAGCTGGCGAGCAGGATCATGAGCCGACCAAAACAGCAACGGCCACATGAGCGCAGGGAGTTTATCTACGGAATTAACCCGGTTTTCGAAACGCTCCGTGGACGGCGACGTCATCATCGACTCTATGTTCGCCGGGAGCGCCAGGAAGATAAGCGGGTTTCCGGGATTGTGGATAAGGCCGCGTCTATCGGCGTTGCGGTCGAACCGGTAGAACAGTCCCGCCTGGATTCGATGTGCGATGGCGGCAACCATCAGGGGGTCGTCCTCGAAACTGGTCCGTTTCAATACGTTGAACTGGACGAGATGATTGCTAAAGCCGACGGGCGTGCGATCCTTATCCTCGACCACCTGCAGGATCCACAGAATCTGGCGACGTTGATTCGGTCTGCAGCGGCGATCGGCATTGCCGGAGTCGTGGTTCAGAGTGATCGATCGGTTCAGGTAACGCCGTCCGTCGTCCGATCATCAGCAGGGCTGGTGGAGCACGTTCCGGTCTGTCTCGAGAACAATACCCGCCGAGCAATCGACTATTTGAAGGACAATGGCTACTGGGCGGTGGCCGTTGAGTCCACTGACGACGCGCAGGATATCTATGTTGCCGATATTCCAACGCCGATCGCACTGGTGATCGGGTCGGAGGAGCGCGGCACATCTCCGAACGTGCTGAAGGCGTGCGACCTCACGGTGGTGATCCCGATGCCCGGGCGAGTGGAGTCGTTGAATGCGGCTGTTGCCGGATCAGTTGCCCTGTTCGAGATCTACCGAAGGATGACCTATGAAGATTCCTGACAATAGATCCTGGAGACCTTCAATACCGTGCGGACGATTGAAACGAGGCCTGTACAGCGGTATAGTAAGGGTTGCTGAGCCAGGCGGCTACGGTTCGTAGTTGCTTGCGTTCATTCACGAC
>SLFF01000065.1 GCA_007124395.1 Thermomicrobiaceae bacterium
CGGGCAGGGGCATCCGCCAGACCGAATCAGATCTATATCATGGGTGGTCGCGAAGGCGTCATCCCGAGGGTCAATGGCGACATCAAAGCGCAGGAGAATGTCGGCAAGGGAAAAATCACCATGCTCACCCTCAACGGCTTCGGGGAGAACCTCAGCCAGACCATGGGCGAGTACGTTGAACACCTTCGCACGCAGCGAAAGCCTGATCAGTCAAATTGACCGGGTAGTTGACGCCAGCTACTCGGGCTTCGTCGCCTGTTCGCCAGTGACGATCCCATACTCCTGATTGACCTCCTCGAGGTCATCCAGCAGTCCAGCCTCTTGCTTCATCCGGTCACGCTGGAACTTCTTGATGGCTGCCTTGAGTGTGCCGAGCGCGAGCGTGGCGCACTTGGGGCGGGTCTTCACTACGTCAGTCCCCAGAATGTCCATCATGACGTTGTAGTCGAGGCCGACCACGTCATCGACCGACCACCCCTCGTCGTGGATCATCTCCAATAGGATCGAAGCACCCGCCTGGCTAATCGTGCATCCCTCTCCCTCGAATGAGACGTCCGTGATCTTCTGTCCCGACTCATCGACAGTCAGATAGATCGTAATGACGTCCCCACAGCCCGGGTTGCCACCCGGCATGGCTACGTCGTTCGGATCGAGCGCGTGCCGGTGTCGTGGGTTTTCATAGTGATCGAGAAGAATCTCGATCTGTTCCTGTCGGTCCATGATGGGTCTGTTACTCCTGAACGGTCAGACTGGCTGGATTGACGAAATCCAGCCAGCCGGAATCGATATTACGAACGTTCGATCGGCACTCCGACGACGTTGCCCCATTCGGTCCAGGAGCCGTCGTAGTTGGTGACGCTGGGATAGCCGAGCAGTTCACGCAGTACGAACCAGGAATGGCTCGAGCGCTCACCGATCCGGCAGTAGACGACGATATGTTCATCCGGCGTGATGCCCTGCGAGCCGTAGAGCTCCTTCAGTTCATCAGCATCCTTGAAGGTGCCATCTTCATTGACTGCCTTACCCCACGGGATGTTCCTGGCGCCAGCGATGTGTCCGCCGCGCAGCGCACCTTCTTGTGGGTAGTCGGGCATGTGGGTCATCTCACCGCTGTATTCGCCCGGTGAGCGAACATCCACCAGCGGCTTGCCGTCGCCGACTTTCTGGCGGCCCTTGTAGCCGATGTGTTCCAGAACGTCGTCACGGAAGGCACGCAGTTCATGTCGTGGCGTTGGAACCGGGTAGCTGGACGGTTCGAAGGAAGGAACCTCGCGTGTCAACTCACGCTTCTCGGCCTCCCACTTCACCCGGCCGCCGTCCATGATCTTGAGGTTGTCGTGGCCCATGTACCTAAAGAACCAGTAGGCATAGGCTGCCCACCAGTTGTTCTTGTCTCCGTAAAGTACGAGCGTTGTATCCGGGGTTACCCCGAACCGGCTCATCAGCGCAGCAAACCCCTCGGGACCGATGAAGTCACGGACTAGCGGATCCTGCAGATCCTCGTGCCAGTCCACTTTGACCGAGTTCGGGATATGTCCCAGTTCATAAAGCAGTACGTCTTCGTCTGACTCCATAATGCGGATCGATGAATCACCTTTGTGCTGCTCCACCCAGTCGGTGCTTACCAGCACATCGGGATTTGCGTAGCCACGTTCTTCGATGTTGCTTGCCACAGGTTTCGCCCCTTCACACTAAATCGTCGTCGGCAGAACTCCAGAGATGCATTGATGAAATCGCCGCTTACGGTCTCCAGGACTGCACGTCACGTACCAGTATTCAGTTCAACGCGAGAGTGCGTTGACGAATTCCGACCCCTATAGTAGAGTATCGGTGGTTGGCTTGTAAAGAATGATTCTCAACTAGGAGTAAGTCTTAGTGTCAGCCGATAGAGGCTTCCGGATGACGCCCCAACGATCAGTGATTCTCGATGAGGTCAAAGGCTCAGGCCGTCACATGACCGCAGGCGAGATCTACGAGCGTGTCCGGAAACGAAATCCGAGTATGGCCTACGGCACCGTCTACCGGACGTTGCATCTGTTTGCCGAACGCGGTCTCATCCAGGAATTCCCGTTTGGAGACCAGGCAAGCCGATTCGACGGACGGATCGACCGGCACGACCACGTTCATTGTCATGAGTGTGGGAGCCTGCACGATGTAGACGTTCCCAGTGCCATTATCGCTCGCCAGGTTGCCGAGGAGCAGACCGGCTTCGTGATCGATGGTCACCAGACTGTCTTTCAGGGCATCTGTCCCGAGTGCCAGGCGAAGCAAAAAGTCACGAACCGCCACGATAAACAGTAGCTGTTTGCTTCCCGTTGGGAGGGTTGCATGCATCACTGTGATCGTGTATTTATAAACCTGATGGTTTAGAAAGCTACGGAACGTAGCATCGGCTAGTCGAATTCATGAAGGTCGAAGGGTAACAGATGAGCGAGACGCCACTATTTCAGGTAGAAAACTTGCACGCTGGCATCGAGGGTGAGGAGATTCTCAAGGGAGTCAATCTCACAATCAACCGGGGTGAAATCCATGCACTGATGGGCCCGAACGGCTCAGGCAAGAGCACCCTGGCATATATCGTTGCCGGCCACCCGAACTACGAAGTATTCGAGGGTCGGGTTCTCTTCAAGGGTGAGAACGTCCTCGAACTGGGTGCTGAAGAACGTGCCCAGCTCGGCATGTTCCTGGCGTTCCAGTATCCGACAACGATCCCCGGTGTCAGCATGGCCAACTTCCTTCGCCTGGCAGTGAACTCTGTCCGCGGCGAAGACGACGGCGAAGGCGGCAAGAAGCGGATTGCTCCGCGAGAGTTCCGCCGCATGCTTCGCGAGAAGATGAAGATGCTGAACATCGACGAGTCGTTCGCCACCCGCTATCTCAATGAAGGCTTCTCCGGTGGTGAGAAGAAGCGTGCCGAGATTCTGCAGATGGCGATGCTGGAGCCGGAGTTCGCGATCATGGACGAGACCGACTCAGGTCTCGACATCGACGCTCTGCACACCGTCTCTGAGGGTGTCAACAAGCTCTACGACAACAACATGTCGATGCTGTTGATCACCCACTACCAGCGCCTGCTCAACCACATCAAGCCGCAGTTCGTGCATGTGCTCATGGACGGACGGATCGTTCGATCCGGTGGACCGGAGCTGGCAGAAGAACTCGAAGCCAAGGGGTACGACTGGCTGAAGGAAGTGGCTGGCGCCGCCAGCTAACCGTTTCGATGCGAAACGCATTGTTGCAGACATTTGCCTGAAAGTGAGGCCGTAATGGTCAGCAAGCCAGATATCGATCTCGGACAGTACAAGTACGGATTCTCGGACCCGGAGGACTATCATTTCAAGTCCCGTAAGGGCCTGGATCCAGAGATGGTCACCCAGATCTCGGATATGAAGGGCGAGCCGGAGTGGATGAAAGACTTCCGGCTGAAGTCGCTCGAATACTTCGAGAAGCGTGAGACGCCGACCTGGGGTGGAGATCTCAGCGATCTCGACTACAACGACATCTTTTACTATGTTCGCGCCAGTGAGTCAGCCGGCAAGAGCTGGGACGATGTTCCTGAGTACATCAAGAACACGTTCGAGAAGCTCGGGATCCCGGAAGCGGAGCGAAAGTTCCTCGCCGGTGTCGGCGCCCAGTATGAATCAGAAGTGGTTTACCACTCGCTGCGACAGGATCTCCAGGACCAGGGCGTTATCTTCCTGGACATGGATGCTGCACTCAAGGAGCATCCGGAGATCGTCAAGAAGTACATGGGAACGATCATCCCGCCGAACGACAACAAGTTCGCGGCACTGAACTCGGCCGTCTGGTCCGGTGGTTCCTTCGTCTACGTTCCGAAGGGCGTCAAAGTGGAGATCCCACTGCAGGCGCTTAGTTCGGCCGATCGCATTGAACGCGATTGTAAAAGGGAGAGGCTTTGATGGTTACCAAGCCTGAATTCGATCTCGAACAGTACAAATACGGATTCTCCGATCCGGAAGATTATCACTTTAAGTCACGGAAGGGCCTTGATACCGAGATTGTTGAAGAGATCTCGGAGATGAAGGAAGAGCCCGAGTGGATGCGCGACTTCCGGCTGAAGTCACTGGAGTACTTCCAGAAGCGGCCCGTCCCAACCTGGGGCGGCGACCTGAGCGATCTTGACTTCAACGAAATCTTCTACTATGTCCGCGCTAGCGAGGCGATGGGCAAGAGCTGGGACGATGTTCCGGAGTACATCAAGAACACGTTCGAGAAGCTCGGGATCCCGGAAGCGGAGCGAA
>SLFF01000179.1 GCA_007124395.1 Thermomicrobiaceae bacterium
ACTGGCAGTTGCTTCAACAGGTTATCTCAAAGGGGCATCGGCGGAATTCAGATCCGTGCTCAGCGGGGGTATGGGGCCCATGTGCGACGCAGTTCGCGCCGGAGTAACTTCCCACCGGCGTTGCGTGGCAAGGGATTCTGCTGAACGGCAAAATCGACCGGGATTTTATAGGCCGCGATGTGACGACGGCACCACTCCGACAGCTGGGCGATGTCCGGGCTGCAGTCATCTCGTGGTGTGATGATCGCCACCACTCGCTGTCCCCACTCCTCGTCAGGAATGCCGATCACCCCGGCCTCCGTCACGTCATCGTGGCTCATCAGCACCGCTTCGACCTCGGCCGGATAGACGTTCTCTCCACCGGAGACGATCAGGTCGTCCCGGCGATCGAGCACGTAAAGGTAGCCTGCATCGTCCAGATAGCCGGCATCACCGGTATGGAACCAGCCGCCCTCGAAGGCCCGCGCCGTCTCTTCAGGACGCTCGAAGTAGCCTGCAGTGACGATTGGTCCTTTGACGATGATCTCGCCCGGTAAGCCCCGTACTGCCAGCTGTCCATCGACTTCGATTTCCAGCTCGTTGGGATAGAGTGGCTTTCCGGCGGAACCGAGCTTCAGCAGGGCTTCGTCTGGTGGCAGGGTAGCCAGCTGGGATGCGGTCTCCGTGAGACCATAGGTCTGTGTCACCGGAATGTCGCGGGATTCACAGGCCCGGAGCAGCGGTTCGGGCGCCGGCCCGCCACCGAGCAACACACAGCGCAGCCACTCTGGGTAAGGCGCATCTCCTCGCTCGGCAAGCATCCGTCGGAGCATCGTGCTGACCACGGAGATGATCGTCACCCGGTCTTCATCGATCGACTGGTTCACCCGGCCCGGATCGAACGATTCATGGACGACCGCGGTGATCCCGTAGATCACGGAGCGCTGCAGGATCGATAGTCCACCAACGTGAAACAGTGGCAACACCGCCATCCAGCGGTCATCGACGTGGGTACCCAGGTTGAGTCCGGAGCCGATCGCGCTCCACCAGTGATTGCCGTAGGTGAGCAACGCTCCTTTCGGCCGTCCAGTCGTCCCCGATGTATAGACGATGCTGTGGACTTCATCCGTTGCGTGCGATTCGACAAAGACCGGAGATGCGCTGGCTCCGCCGATGAAGTTGGGGCTATGCGGGTCGATCACGACTGCCCGGGTATCCGGGGCGAGGCGATCTCTGGCGGCGCTGAGCTGTGCGGTGAGATCTCCGGTAATCAGGAGATCGGCACGCACATCGCCAAGTTGCCAGCCGATTTCGTCGCCGGTCAGGCGCAGGTTGATAGGGATGAGCATCGCGCCGAGGCGGGATATTGCGTGAACCAGTTGTACGAAGGCGATGCTGTTCGGCAGATGCACCGCGACACGACTGCCGGTGACCACCTCGTGAGACGCAAGCCAGCGGGCAGCCCGATCGACGTCCACATCGAGTTCCGAGAATGTGCGCTGAGTGTCACCGCAGATGATGGCCAGACGATCCGGGTTGGAGAACGCGCGGCGTCTGAGCCAGTCGGGTAATGAATTTGTCGAGGCGTCGAGCATCGTCACTGGGTCAGTCCTGCCAGATCGATTCAACAGGCGTTACCCCGATGCCGGGTCCGGTGGGAACTTTCATCATGCCACCTTCGATCGGTGACGATTCCACCAGCAGGTCCGTCTCCAGCAATGTTCCGGTCGCCAGGCCACACGGGGAGACTGGTTGCGGCAATGTGGCGGCAAGATGGAGGGCAGCAGTTATGGCGATTCCGGTCTCGATTGCCGTTGTAACTACGACACGGATTCCATTGTCTGACGCGAGATCGAACAACTCTCTTGATGGCGACAGACCACCAATAATGCCGGGCTTGATGACGATTGCGTCGACGGCCTCGTGGTCGATCAGTTCCTGTACTGTATCGATATCGGTCGCCGTTTCATCTGCGGCAATCGGGATATTGATCTGTTTCCGCAGATCTCCCAGTGCGCCGATATAGCCGGCGGGAAGCGGCTGTTCCAGGTAGTCGATCTGGTACGGCTCGAGGGCGCGCGCCATCTCGATCGCGCGTTCGATGGTCCATACGCCGTTCACATCGAGCCGGAGCGCAACGCCCGGCCCGATTGCCTCACGCACCGCGGCGACACGTTCGACTTCCAGCGATGTCTCGCCCAGAACTCCGACTTTCATCTTGATCGCCTGAAATCCGACCATCGCGGCGTAGCTCGCTGCCGAGGCAGCTCGTTCGGTGTCCATATCACTGATGGTCGCGTTGACTGGCACCTCTTCCACGGCATCCGGGCTGATCAGCTTCGACATCGAAACGCCGTTCTTCTGCGCGTCGATATCGAGAAATGCCGTGTCGAAGGCAAAACGAACCGGGGCATCCCGCCGGGCGTGAGTCGACGCCACGATCAGCATCGATGCCAGTTCGATCGGCTTTCCGACCAGGAATTCAGTCAAATGCTCGATGACGTCCCGGAGCGCTTCAGGTGATCCGGTGCCGAACGCTGGCAACGGAGCCGACTCTCCGTAGCCCGTCAACCCGTCATCGGTTCTGACACGGATAATCGTCCCTTCCCGGTACTGTACCGGCCCATGAGAGGTGGTAAAGGGAACCCGGAATGGGACGTGGTAGTGGTGGTAGTCGATCGAGTGAATGATCATATGATGAATCCTGTTGCAAGCGGTATGCCATACAACAGAAGAAGCAGACCGGTTCGCTTGAGAACCGCATTCAGTGGACGCCCTTCCAGCCCGCTCCCGACCATCCGGATCAGGACAATTCCCAGCGGAATCGAGATCCAGCTCAGGAGCACCCAGGGGCTGGTGGCGCCGCTGAGCCACATGCCGAGCGGAATCAGCCAGGCGATGATGAGGAACGAGATGTACTGGTATCGGGTGGCCTGCTCGCCGATCTTCACCGCCAGCGTTCGTTTATTGGCCCGGGCATCGGTATGAATATCGCGCAGGTTGTTGATCACCAGAATGCCGGTGATCAGCAGCCCAATCGGCACCGCAGCGGCCACTGCCAGGCCATCCAGCGATCCTGTCTGCAGATAGGAACTGCCCACCACGGCGATCAGCCCGAAGAAGATGAAGACCGCGATGTCGCCCAGCCCGTTGTAGGCCAGTGGATACGGGCCACCGGTGTAGGCGAGCCCGAAGAGGATCGAGAAGATGCCGATGAAGAGTATTGGCCAGCCTCCGACCGTGATCAGGTAGACCCCGATCAGCATCGCCAGCCCAAAAGTGATGAAGGTGGCGCGTTTCATCGCCGATGCTGAGATCAGCCCCGCTGAGGTTGCCCGTGTGGGACCGAGACGGTCTGGCGTGTCGGCCCCTTTCGCGGCATCGGCGTAGTCGTTTGCGAAATTGGTGGCAATCTGGATGAGCAGTGCCGCAACGAACGCGCCCAGAAATGGAAGAAACTGGAACGATTCAATGCTGGCACCGACGGCGGTCCCGACGATGACGGGGACGGCAGCCGCAGGCAGGGTTGGAATCCGGGCTGCCAGAACCCAGGAACCGATCCCGGACGACTGCGCCGGGGCGATGGTCTCGCTACTCATCCAGAGCTACTCCCTGCTTCTACCTTCTTACTTACGGAAACCGCGGGTATTTGGAGAAATCCGGCTTGCGCTTCTCCACGAATGCGTCCCGGCCTTCCTTGGCTTCGTCGGTGAGATAGTAGAGCAGGGTGGCGTCACCGGCGAGCTGCTGAATTCCGGCCAGACCGTCGGTATCGGCGTTGAAGGATGCCTTCAGGAAGCGCAGTGCCATCGGGCTCTTCTCCAGAATCTCCCGGGACCACTGAACCGATTCGGCTTCCAGTTGATCGAGCGGTACCACCGTGTTGACCAGTCCCATGTGGAGTGCTTCCTGAGCCGAGTACTGACGGCAGAGATACCAGATCTCGCGTGCTTTCTTGTGACCAACCATCCGGGCCAGCATCGTGGCGCCGTAGCCGGCATCGAAACTTCCAACCTTCGGGCCAGTCTGGCCGAACACGGCGTTGTCGGCGGCGATCGTCAGATCACAGACGACGTGCAACACGTGCCCACCACCGATTGCGTATCCAGCGACGACCGCAATGACCGGCTTCGGGAGTGTTCGAATCTGGCGCTGAAGATCGAGAACGTTGAGGCGGGGTACATCGTCGTCACCCACGTAGCCACCGTCGCCGCGAACCTTCTGATCACCGCCGGAACAGAACGCCTTGTCTCCTTCGCCGGTCAGGAGAATCACCCC
>SLFF01000310.1 GCA_007124395.1 Thermomicrobiaceae bacterium
ATGCTGCCTCCTTTCCCTTGGAGTCAGCATGCCGTATCAGGTGTAACGGACGTCTCCGAACGGGTGTAACGTATCTCCCCGGTCTATACACACGGGGTCCGCCCCTACCGGCCATTGCGTTGGCAATACCGGTGTTAGGATCATTCACAACGTCTCCGTTCAACGCTGCTGGGGATTGATGCATCGTGCGCAGGTTGCTCGCTACACTGATTTCACTCTCATTGCTGATCTGGCTGTCGGTGATCGCGATGGCCGCCGACGGTGCCGGGACGGTCCGCCTGGGTATCGAAGCGGTCGATTCTGACCTGCAGTATTTCGACATCTCGCTCGAGCCGGGCGAATCGAGGGAGCTGACGGTCCGGTTCTCCAACCACGGAGAGATCGGCACCGGGGCTTCGGTGTTCGCGGCGGACGTCTACTCGCTTTACGGTGGCGGCATGGGTATGGCCGATATCGACGCTCCCCGCACCGGCGCTACGGAGTGGCTCGATCTGGAATCGACCGACCTGGAGCTGGAGCCGGGCGAAGCGGTCGAGGAGACATTCACGGTGGCCGTGCCCGACGATGCCGAACCAGGCGACTACATCACCGCCGTGGTGATTCAGAATACCGATCCGATCGGTGTTGGCGACGATGATGAGCGATTCGTCCAGACGGTTCGACAGGGTATCGCGGTGGCGATCGATATACCCGGAGACCGGCAACCGGCAATGGAGTTCGGTGAGGTTCGGCACTCGATCAGCGCCGGAAGCTCAGTGATCGAAGTCGATCTGCAGAACACCGGAAACGCAGACCTTCGTCCGGACGGCACGTTTTCGCTGCAGGAAGCAGACGGTGACGAGATAGCTGCATCTCCGATCGGGCTGGATACGATCTTTGCCGGCACCGGGACCGTGATCGAGGTGACGCTCACCGATGAGCTCCCCCCGGGCGATTACTTCATCGATGTGGTTGTCGAAGACGAAGAGACCGGTGCCAGCGCATCTGCTGCTGACCGGCCGTTCACTGTTGCCGCCCCGGACCCGACACCTGAACCGGAAGAGGCGCTCCCTGGAGTAGTGGACTCCGTGGATGAGAGACTCGCCCGGGATCCGGTGCTGATCGCGGTGATCGTCGGAATCACGGCGATCATCGGAATCCTGTTGTTCACAGCTATCGTGCTGATCGGTCGATCCCGGCGATCAACACCCCCGGACCAGGTGCCATCGCCATCCGGACAATCGCCGGCTCCCGCTCCCGCATCCACTCCACCGGCAAAACGACGCGAGGCGCGCTCACCGATCCGCCAGCTCGCTCCTTCAAGACGAAATGACTCTCCCGATTCCGAATAAATCGTGCTATCATAGGGTGTACGGACACCTTGGTGATTGCGAATTCGATGCTTCGAGGGATGGTCAATCGTGCGCTGGCTCGGCACAACATTCATCATTCTGCTGACCCTTCTGATCGGCGTTCCGGCGCTGGCAGACCAGAACGGCTCTGCCTCGTTTGGCATGGAGCATGTCGAATCCGGGCTGACGCATATCGATATCACCCTGGAACCGGGTGAATCCGAGGAAGTCACGCTGCGTCACTTCGTGCGCGACGACGCCGAGGTCGATGTCACGGTCTTTCCGTCCAACGTGTATACCGTTCGTGGCGGCGGAATGGGCGTCAACGATATCGATCACGCCCGCACCGGAGCAACTACCTGGCTCGATCTCCGAACCACTGATTTCAATCTGACACCGGATGAGCCGATCGAGCAATCGATCACGATAACCGTGCCGGAAGATGCCGAGCCGGGTGAGTACATCACCGCGATCGTTTCGGCGAAAACTGACACCGAGGCTGGTGCCGATCGTCCGCGACAGGTCGTTCCTGTGTACATCAATGTCCCCGGAACGCGTGCGCCAGAGATGGAGATCGAGAGCGTCCAGCATCATGTGGCCGAGGGGCAGTCGGTGGTCTCGGTGACGCTGGCGAATACCGGGAACGTCCATCTCCGACCTGCCGGGTCGTTCGCGATCCGTTCCCTGGCCGGGACGACACTGGCCGATACCGCAATCGGGCTCGATACGGTCTATGCCGGAACGTCGACCCGCATAGAGATCACCTTCACCGAAGAGTTACCCGCTGGTGAGTATCTGATAGCCATCGATCTGCGCGATGACATTACCGGTGCGAGCGCTGGCGCAGATGATCTCTCGGTCATCGTTGGTGGTGGCGAGCCGGCCGCGGAACAGACCCCGGAGCCAACCGAAGCCGCGGAATCGGACGATGATGCGGAGAATGGCGGCATCATCGGCGGGATTCGCCTGCCCGAACTCCCATCGGGACGCACTCCCGGGATGGAAGGGCTGATTCTTGGCGGGCTTGCCCTCTTCTCGATCATGGTTCTGGTGGCAACCCTGATTGTCCGGCGGAGCCAGCGGGGGCCGGCGACCGACCGGCAGCCGGTGTCCGTGGCCCATCGCCGCCCGACGATGCTGCAGCAGGAACCACCGGCTCGATCCAGTCATCGACCTCGCCCAATCCGGCAGCTGGTACCCCCGGGTCGAACCTGATACGCCCTCATCCCCACCAGTAAATCCGGAAATCGAAGGCCCAGAATAGTTGCGCATCGCGCAAGATTTCCGTAACCTCAGAGGAATTCATCGTGCTGGTCCGCTCGGGCCGCACCGACTCACCTGGATGAGAGGGTCCCCTTGGTTTCATCGTCAGATCGCCAGCCTTTGTTGATCGGGAAGAAGCCGGACTGGTTCAAAGTCCGCCGGGAACACGGCAAGAACTACGTCGAACTGAAACAGATCATGCGCTCGAAAGGGCTGCATACCGTCTGTGAAGAAGCTCGCTGCCCGAATATCTACGAGTGCTGGAACAAGCGCACGGCAACGTTCATGATTCTCGGAGATCGTTGCAGCCGGGCCTGTCGGTTCTGCAGTGTTGCCTGGGGTCGCCCCAACACCGTTGACGAGACCGAGCCAGCCAAGGTTGCTCACGCGGTGGAGCAGATGGGGCTGAAATTCGCCGTGGTCACCTCGGTGAACCGGGACGAGCTTCCGGATGGTGGCGCCTGGATTTTCGCCGAGACGATTCGTGAGATCCGGGAGCGATTGCCAGATTGCGGAATCGAAGTCCTGACGCCTGATTTCATGGGCAACTGGGATGCACTGCAAACGGTGCTGGATGCCGGTCCAGACGTGCTGAACCACAACATCGAGACGGTTCCGCGCCTGTTCCGACCGGTGCAGCCATGGAGCAACTACCAGCGCAGCCTCGATTTCTTCGAAGAGGCACGCAAGCGGGATCCAGATATGATCACCAAGTCCGGCCTGATGGTCGGCCTGGGCGAGGACAAGAGCGAAGTCCTCGAGGTCATGAAGGAGATGCGCGAGCGCGACGTCGATATCCTGACGCTGGGACAGTATCTGCCGCCTTCGAAGCGTCACTACCCGCTGCATCGATACTATGCGCCGGAAGAGTTCGAGGAACTCAAGGAGATCGGCGAGGGCATGGGCTTCGGGCACGTCGAGTCCGGCCCGATGGTTCGCTCCTCGTACCATGCCGGTGACCAGGTCGCCGAGTTGCGCCGAATGCGTGCGCAGAAGTCTGGCCGCCTGCAGGCGTAGTTCACAGCGGCCCTCACCCCCGGCCCCTCTCCCAAAACTGGGAGAGGGGAGAGATGCAAAGTGGCGCGGTCAACTCGATGCCCGCATACGTCATCTTGAGCTTGTCGAAAGATCTCGGACGTTCGCAGGATTACCGTGTGGTCGAAGCTGCCCAGTCTGCCGAAATTCGTCTTGAAACCCTCCCCTCTCCCAGAGCCTGTCCTGAGCCTGCCGAAGGATCTGAGAGGGGCCAAGGGTGAGGGCCAAGTAACCCGGGACATTTCTGACCCATGAACCACCAATTCTCCATCGTTCGAACCGGTCAGCTGGACTACCTCGAAGCCTGGGATTTGCAAAAGCGCATGGCGCAGGCCAGACGCGCTGACCTCATCCCGGACACCGTGCTGCTCACCGAACACCCACCGACCTACACCATCGGCCGGCGTGGATCGCGCTCGAACCTGCTGATCGATCAGCTCGCGCTGGAGCAAGCCGGCGCCACCTGCTACGAAGTCGATCGTGGTGGAGACATCACCTTTCATGGCCCCGGCCAGCTGGTGGTCTATCTCATCATCGATCTGGGCCGGGCCGAGCGCGGCTTGCGACGCTTCGTGGGCAATCTGGAAGCGACCGTCATCGAAACGCTGGATGCTTACGGGG
>SLFF01000044.1 GCA_007124395.1 Thermomicrobiaceae bacterium
CGCAGTTCGGGTATTTTTCGGAGCTACCCGCGGAAGCCTTCCTTGGTGATCCGGACAAGGTACGATCCTTCATTCATTCGGAAGATCGGGAAGCGTTCGATGCAGCGGTTCAACGATCGATCGACACCAGCGCCCCGCTCGAGATCGAGTTCCGGATTCGGCGACTCAATGGCACGACTGCCTGGGTTCAGGCGAGCCTTTCACTGGTGCATGGCCAGAATGGTGAACCGCTGCACTGGCTCGGCATCATGGTCGACGTCACTGATCGAAATGAAGCACTCCGCCAGAAGGCTGAGGCCGACCAGCGGTATCGCTCTCTGTTCGATGAAAATATCAATTCCATCGTCATCTACAACTACGAGGGGGTTGTCGTCGATGTCAACCCGGCCGGAGTGCGCATAGCCGGGTACTCAGAAGACGAGCTTACGGGTGACGCATTGCTCTGGCTTATCGTGCCCGAGGATCGGGAACGGGCCGAGCGGTACTTTCTGCAGGCGCGAGCCGGGGTCTCCAGCAGTTTTCAGATGACGATCGTAACCAGAAACGGCGAGCGCGTTGAGCTCAGTTCCAATATGAGCCCGGTCGTCGTCGATGGGGAGATCGTCGGGGTGTCATCGATCTCTGAAGATGTAACCGAGCGACGGCGTCTGGAATCTCAGTTGCTCTATCAGGCGTATCACGATCCGCTGACTGGACTGCCGAACCGGGTCTACTTTGATCATATGCTTTCCAACGAGGTCCAGACGCTCGGCCGGGATGTCGAGCTCGCGATGCTGTTCATGGATCTCAACAACTTCAAATTGATCAACGACAGTCTCGGCCACGATATCGGCGACAAGTACCTGACGGCCATCGCGCGAGCGCTCCGAGAGGTGATTTCAACTGAATCGGTTGTGGCCCGGTTCGGCGGTGATGAATTCACCGTGTTGATTCCACCACGAAAGGGGGCGGTGGATGACGCAGTGGAGCTTGCCCGGGAAGTGATCGCCCGTTTGCGCACCCCGGTGGTGATCGATGGCTACGAACTCGCTACCAACGTAAGTATCGGGATTTCCTCGATGACGTTCGATACTGCGTGCGAGCCACGAGAATTGATTCGCCAGGCAGATATCGCCCTCTACGATGCGAAAAAGGGCGGTGGCGAGAGCAATTTGCGAATCTTCAATGGTCAAATGGACGACTGGGTGCTGGAGCGCCTCTGGGTCGAAGGTGATCTCCGACAGGCGCTGAGTAACGGAGAGTTCGTTGTTCACTATCAGCCATTGATCGACGTTGAGACTGGTGAGGTGGCGGTGGTTGAGGCGCTGCTGCGCTGGAACCATCCCGAGCGCGGGTTGCTAAGGCCGGACCGCTTTCTCCGGATTGCCGAGGAAACTGGCCACATCCTCGAGATCGATCACTGGGTGATGGAGACCGCCTGCGCCGAGGTTGCCGAGTGGAATCGCCAGCATCAGGAACTTGAGCCGCTGGAAGTTGGCGTGAACCTCTCCAGCCGGCGCTTCTGGAACGCGGGACTGCGTGAAGATGTCATGGGTGTGCTGGAGAGAACCGGGCTCGACCCCTCGCTCCTCTGCATAGAGATAACCGAGAGCACGATGATTCAGGATATCGCGCACGCGGTTGAGGTGGTCACGTCACTCAGGAACCATGGTGTGATGTTCGCCATCGATGACTTTGGCACGGGGTACTCATCGCTCTCCTATCTGCGAGAGGTCCCGATCGATGTGCTGAAGATCGACCGGACGTTCATCACCGCGCTCGGAGAAGATGATCCAACACTCAAACTGGCCGAGGCTATCGTGGCAATGGCCCGGGCTCTCAACCTCTACGTCATTGCCGAGGGCGTCGAGACGCTTGAATCGCTGAAGTTCGTCCAGTCCCTGAAATGTGACCTGGCGCAGGGATTTTACCTGTCCGATGTCAGACCGTTTCACGAACTGCATCCATTGCTCGATGGGTCACTGCTGGCAGTTGAGTCTCACCTGTTGCCCCATCCGTTTAACTCCTGATAGGATAACCCGACATTTTGCATTGGACAGTTGAACCGATGTACCGGCTCATGTCAGTCGGGCCGGGAACCAGGAGCATTGCATTGCCACGCTATGAGTATGAGTGCCACCATTGCGAAGAGCATTTCGATATGGAACGGCCAATGGCCGAATCGAGTGACCCGCAACCCTGCCCATTTTGCGAACAGCCAGCCCAGCGGGTGATCACGGTGCCAAAGTTCCTCTTCAAGCCCGACCCAAATGATGTTCGTCCGGTCTGGCACAACCACGGAGGCTTCGGGCACTCTCATGCGCCAGGCAAGGGTTTCCACGGACCAAACACTGAAGACCCGCACCGATAAGCACGTGGCAGCGATGGCAGCCGGGATGCAGTAGGATTTCGAGAGATGAACCGACTGCCGGAAGTGATTGTGTGCTGCCATGCCAGACTATGATGCTGTTGTTGTCGGATCAGGGCCGAACGGCCTCTCCGCTGCCATTGAACTTGCCCGCAACGGCTGTTCGGTGCTGGTGATCGAGGCGAATGAGACGCTCGGTGGTGGGGTTCGCTCAAAAGAGACCACGCTTCCCGGCTATATTCATGACATCTGCTCCACGGCCTATCCGCTGGTGGTCGGCTCGCCCTTCCTGAGCAAGCTGCCGCTCGATCAGTACGGCCTGGAGTGGATCAATCCTGATCTGCCGATGGCCCATCCGCTGGATGATGGCTCCGCGGCCGAGATGCACACCAGCGTCGAGCGCACAGCCAACCGGCTCGGAATCGACTCTGAGGCCTATCGATCACTGATGGGACCGTTTGTCGATCGGGCCGACGACATGGCGCCGGATATTCTCGCTCCGCTGCAGATTCCGAGTCATCCGATCCTTCTGGCTCAGTTCGGATTGCGTGCCCTGTTGCCGGCAACCTTGCTGGCCAATCGCATCTTCAAGACAGACCACGCCCAGGCGCTCTTCTCCGGCATTGCCGCTCACGCATTCATGAAGCTCAGTCGCCCGTTGACGGCGGCCATCGGTATGGTGCTCGGCATCTACGGACACCGTCACAACTGGCCATTCGTCAAGGGTGGTTCGCAGAATCTGACGGATGCGATGGTGGCCTATTTCGAATCGCTGGGTGGCGAGATTCAGACCAATTGGCGGGTGAAATCGCTCGACGAACTGCCGACTGCTCGGGCGACATTGCTCGATGTGACGCCACAACAGGTGCTGGACCTGGCTGGTGATCGCCTGCCCGGTGGCCTCTATCGCCGCAGTCTGAAGCGGTATCGATACAACCCCGGCGTGTTCAAGGTCGACTGGGCGGTCAGTGATCCGGTTCCCTGGACGGCCGAAGCACCCCGCCAGGCCGGGACGGTCCACGTTGGTGGAACCATGCGGGAGATCGCGATCTCGGAGAATATGACCAATCGCGGCCTGCATCCGGAGAAGCCGTTTGTCCTGCTGGCTCAGCAAAGCCTGTTCGATTCCACTCGTGCGCCAGACGGCAACCACACGGTGTGGGGTTATTGCCACGTGCCGAATGGGTCCACGGTGGATATGACCGAGCGGATCGAGCAGCAGATCGAGCGATTTGCCCCCGGTTTCAAAGAGACGATTCTGGCCCGGTCCACGCGGTTTACCTTCGATCTCGAAGCCGAGAACCCGAACTGCATCGGGGGAGAGATCAACGGTGGGGTTCAGGACATCTGGCAGCATTTCACGCGCCCGGCGCCTCGCTGGTCCCCGTACCGAACTCCGATGGACGGCGTGTATATCTGCTCGGCATCGACCCCACCGGGTGGCGGGGTTCACGGAATGTCCGGCTACCACGCTGCCCGGGCGGTGCTTTCCGATCTTTAGCCAGTCCGTTCGATTGTTGCTCGAACGCGCTATGCTAAGATGTCGTTGCCGATAGCCCGTATCTGACCGGTTGGACCTTGCGTGTGTCAATGCCCGAAATTGACAATCAGTACGCCGATGCCGGCTCTGGCCGCTCCCTGAGTGACGCGCTGGAGCATGCCCGGAAGGATCTGCTGGATCTCGGCCTTCGGAACAACCTGCTCAGCTATCGCTTGCTGAAGACGCGCGGGATCGATTCCCGCACCGCAGTACCGGACGAACTGTTCGAGGCACTGGTGCAATCCGATCGGCAGATCCGCTTCGTCCCGGCACCTCCGGATGATGAGGGCGACGAGGCTGACGCCAGTCCGCCTGCCAGAACGATCGGACGAGCCCGCGCGGCTCGTGCGCCGA
>SLFF01000256.1 GCA_007124395.1 Thermomicrobiaceae bacterium
CCCCGCGAAGGCGATCCCGGCGAGGTTTACATCACCCTGCCACGGTTCGGTGAGCATGATCACTCCAACGAGCGCCACCACGGGAAACATCAGCACCCGGGCACTGCCGCTACGGACGGCGGCAACTGTCAGAGGACCGAGGAACTCGATCGCCACAGCGGTACCCAGCGGAATTCGGGCGATCGCGGCCAGAAACGCTATCGTGACGACACCTGTGGTGATCCCCAGCGCCAGCAGCGCGGGAAAATCTCGACGTCGAATTGATCGCAGCGGTGGACGGGACAGTATCAGGAAGATGATCGCGCCCATGCTCAGTCTGAGCCAGGCTGTGCCGCCGGAACCGACGGATGAGATCAATCCGACCGATAGCGCGGAGCCAAGCTGGACCGAGAACATCGCCGCGATGGCGAGCCCCCACGGCGGGACGGGCATCGTTCCGGCTAACCGGTCTGTCACGAGTGGCCTTTGTCCATCCGGTCGGCCATTGCCGCGTCTCCCGGATCTCCGGTCTGGCGAAGGCCAGCCATCGCACCTTCACGGTCTGCATCGGTCCGGTTCTGGCTCGCTTTCGACTTGCCGATGATGCGATCGATCGGGATCTCCAGACCGACGATCTGTTCGAGTTGGGACGAGGTAAAGGCCGGTGGCGCATCGGCCATCTTCCACGGTGTCGGTTGGGATGATTCCTGCCGCTTCGTGAGCATTCCCGCCTGACCGCGGACCCACTTGGGGTCGTCGTGAACGGTGATCGATCCATAGACGTGCACCACCAGGTAGTTCCAGGTCGGAACCACCTCACCGGTCTCTGGCTTGGTGGCGTACCAGTTCGGTGAGATGTAGGCGTCAGATGACTGGAAGATCACGAGCGCTCCTGATTCGGGGTCGTGATCGTGCCAGACCGGGTTCTTGCGTGCCACATGCGCCAGCAATCGCCCGTCTGGGCCTGTTCGGGAATCGAGAATGAACGGTATGTGGTTGGCGGTAAGCCCGTCGGATCCAAATGTGACGAGGGTTGCCAGAGGAAACTCATTGATCAACCGGTGCATGGTCTCGATGTCTGTTTCGGCGAAATGCTGAGGCAAGTAGACCATTATGCGAGACCTCTCTGGTGATCAGCGACGAGCCGGCCGGATTTGGCGATTATTCTAACCTGAAGCGCGGCTGACATACCTTCTCTGGTATGTTGATTCCATCACGCGCCAGAGCCACGATTCTCTTTCCGCAGCGATCTGGGTAGCTTCCACGGCCAGTGATATATTCATGTAGATGATGTCAGAGAGACCACGTTTTGCACTACAACTCTCCCGGAGTCGGCTGGCGGTTCTGCTGCCGGTGCTCATCGTGCTGCATCTGGGTCTTGCCCATGCAGATCATGTGTCACTGGGGGATAGCGATCATTACCACGCAGGGCACACCACTCCGAGTCATCACTCCTCAACTGCCGATACGGACCCGGCAGAGGTAGCGAACACCTGCCCGGTACCGTCCGCTACGGTTCGCGTAGATGTCGCTGATCTCGATGTTGACCTGCACACCATCCCGACAACGGAGATAGGCCAGCTTCCCGCACCTTCCACGTACTTCAATGAAGTGAGCGTTGACCCGAAACGCCTGGATGGTCCGAACCGTCAGGCGATCCTCGCCTGCTTCCGACTATGATCTTCCCGGGTTAGCCAGAAATCGCTGACCACTCGCTCTATTCTCACAAGTCTTAATGCCAATAGCCCAATGAAACCTGAGAGGAACTTCGATGCGACTTCTCTTGACACTCATGCTTGCATTGCTCGTTGCAGTGCTGGCTGCATGTGCCGACGATGCCGATGACGAGGACGCCGCCGTCGATGCGGACGACCAGACTGAAGTTGTCGACGACACGACCACGGACGATCACGCCGACATGTCGGATGACCACGATATGGCTGCCGACGATCACGCCGATATGACGATGGAACTCGACGACGAGACCTTTCTTGCGGCGATGATCGAGCATCACGAGGGCGCCGTCGATATGTCGGAGATCGCTCTGGATCGAGCCGAGCAGGAAGAACTGCGTCAGATGGCACAGGAGATCATCGAGGCGCAAGAAGCTGAGATCGATCAGATGCAGGCCTGGCTCGATGAGTGGTTCGATGGTGGCCACGGAGATCACGGCATATCCCATGAAGAAATGGGGATGGACATGGATATGGACGAGTTCCGGGAGGCTGAGCCGTTCGATCTGGCATTCATCGATGAGATGATCATCCACCACGAAGGCGCGATCGACATGGCTCGCGCGATTCTCGAGACAACCGAGCGGGATGAGCTTCGGGAGATGGCCGAGGAGATCATCGAGGCTCAGGAAGTCGAGATTCAGCAAATGCGCGAGTGGCGCGCTGAGTGGTTCGATAGCTAGCAAGCGACTTCAACCGGGGCGGGACTGTAAATGTCCTGCCCCGAGCGTGACGAACCCCCGTATGTTCGGGGGTTCGTCGTGCAAGAGGTGGGAGGAAAGGGTTTGTCAGCGATAACCGCTACCAGTCGAGCTCTGTCGAGTCTCCGCCGTGTGGGTGAGGCAGATAATCGTCGTCGTAGCCTTCGTCCTGGTCGTCTGCGTCCTGATCATCTTCGTCGTCGGCCTGATCGGGCGGTGCCAGACCGAGCTCAATGTTCTCCTCGAGAAATCTCATGTACCCGCGGGTCATCGGCGGATCTGGATCCTCGATTTCAACCTGCGGCTGCGGGAGATTGTCATACGGTTCGTAGTACCAGTTGTCCTCCCGGAACTTGATCTCATCCTGTTCCGCTTGTTGCTGTTCCGATACCGCCGGGGCCTCGTCCGCATCCTCAGTGACCAGATCGTCGACGGTAAAGTACCAGTTGTCCTCCAGAAACTGGATCTGGTCGTTGGTGAGCGCTCGGAACGGCGTCGAGCTCGGCGCCTGCTCTTCCTCCTCAAGATCTGCCTGGGCAACGATGGACGTTGCAATTGCGGATGGCGCGATTAGCGCGAAGATAAGAATTGACACCAGACCGGCAAAGGTCCGACTCTTCTTCAAACTTCGCGTCATCTGGAACCGTTCCATGTGAGCCTCCTTTCGGAAGGGGTTGATAAACATGGTTCCAGCATGATCGAAACGCCGTCCCGCTTCATCCCTGAGATTGACTATTTCCGTGGTGCCCGTATCAAATAGGTGAGCTTGCCTATTCCTCGTTCCTGGTAGTGGTTGGTTGGGTTTCAGACGAGGTCGTCGCGTACTGCCATCGCAGCCGCGGAGGTGCGGGATGTCACGT
Source organism: Thermomicrobiaceae bacterium (assembly GCA_007124395.1). Lineage (GTDB taxonomy): Bacteria > Chloroflexota > Chloroflexia > Thermomicrobiales > Thermomicrobiaceae > SLMJ01. Next base: position 3,274 of record SLFF01000256.1, read on the forward strand.
CGAGTTTCCGGAGGATGCTTGAAACGTGGCGCATGACCGTGTGATGGGAGATGTAAAGCTCACCGGCGATTTCGCGGTCGGATTTGCCGTCTGTGAGCAGCAAGAGAACTTCGAGCTCGCGCTTCGTGAGTGTTTGAGATGTACGTTTCGTTGGAACACTGAAGCGTGAACGGAGCTGTTCGATATGGTCCAGTGCTGGTTGTGCGCCGAGTTGCGTCAGTAGTGAATCTGCGTAGTCCAGCAAGCGCTGAGCCTCGTCGAGGTTGGCGTTTTCGAACTGCAGTTCTGCCTGAAGGAGCCGAGTAGTTGCGAGTTCATACACTATGCCGCATCGATCAGCCAGTGGTACGGCGTCAGCCAGTTGACGCTCGGCGAGGTCCAGGTCTCTCACATCGAGTGCCAGACGCGCAGCTAGCTGGTGTGCTTGTAAAAGGGATCGTGGCTGGCGCGGTTCACCGGCTGCCTGAGTTGCCCGTCTGGTTGCTGCATTCGCCTGCTCAATCTGACCAGTGGCCCGGAAATACTCTGCCCAGAGCAGGTGTTGTTCGGAGTTCCAGAGCACCGCCCCACTCCACCTAAGCCAGGTATCGCGGCATTCCAGCCATCGACGGGCATTCTCATGGTCCCCTGTTCGGAGCGCGGCTAGCGCGGCTATGCGATGCACCTGGATCGCAGTCGCAAAGAAGTTATTGCCCGGATTGGTATCTGGTCCCTCGGGGAGTATTTCCGTGAGGTATGGCCAGATCTGGTGGTACTCTCCCCGAATCAGGTGAATCTCCGAGATGTTGATCATTGCGCTCTCAACTCTGACTGTCAAGATGGTCGTCTCGAGTTCTTGCCTGGATGCTTCATGAACGAAATCGAGATTGCCCTTGAGGAACTTGTCCAGCGTACCGCACCAGAGGAATTCGTCGCCGTCAATAAACGACGATCGGCGAGCGGCACCATCTCCCTGGTCGATCA
>SLFF01000299.1 GCA_007124395.1 Thermomicrobiaceae bacterium
GAGCAGGCACCTCCGATGCACTCACACCGCGGTCGAACGCGAACTCGCCAGTTCCCTGCTGCCCCAGAGCTGGTTGGTCGATCCGACGAGCAAGGCGTTCTCCAGGAGCATCTGGAACAGGCGATCGCCGGCGAGGGTTCGCTGGTGTTGCTTGTCGGAGAAGCGGGCATCGGCAAGACAACGCTGGTCAGTTATCTGGTGTCCGAGGCGCAGAATAAGGGCGCGCTGGTGCTGACCGGCGCTGCCTACGATCTGACCACGACCCCACCCTATGGCCCCTGGCTGGAACTGATTCGGGACTATCCGGAAGACAGCGATCTCCCGTCACTGCCTGAATTTCTGAGCAGCCCGGATGGCGTAGCCGCTCTGGGTAGCCAGGCGGAGCTTCATCGAGCGATGCTGGAGTTCGTTCAGCAGGTCGGACAGATTCTCCCGGTGGTTCTGATATTCGAAGACCTGCACTGGTTCGACCAGCCCTCGCTGGAGCTCCTGCGCGTCATCGCCCGCTCGACCCAACCAGAGCCGGTCCTGCTGGTAGCCACCTGGCGCGGTAACGAAATCACCCGACAACATCCGCTGTATCACCTGCTGCCGGCGCTCGTCCGGGAGTCGAACACCGAACGGCTGGAACTTCGCCAGCTCGACGAAACAGCCATTGGTGATCTCGTTCAGGCACGGTTTGCGCTCCCCGAAAACGAGCGGCAGCAACTTGTCGGGTATCTTGCACGCCTTGGCGAAGGCAATCCCCTGTTCACCGTCGAGCTGTTGCACACGCTCGAGCAGCAGGGAGATCTGGTCCAGGAGGACGGAGCCTGGCGAGTCGTCAACCTGCCGGATGAACGAGTCCCCGGATTGATCCAGCAGATGATTGAGCGACGGGTGGACGAGCTCTCGGATGAAACGATCCACGCACTTCAGACCGCCGCGGTTCTCGGGCAATCACTCTCGCTAGAGCGTTGGGAACAGGCCATTGAAGAATCCCTGACGACCGCCGCAGAGGAAGCGCTGGAGGTGCATCTGATCCAGGAGACACGGGACCGTTCGGGCGTTGCGTTCTCCCATGCGCTCGTTCGGCAGGCAGTCTACGAGATGATCTCCATGCCGAGACGGCGAAAGATGCATCGGCAAGTTGCCGAGTTGTATCTGGGCGACAGTAATCCCGACCCGGACGTGGTCGCCTGGCACCTGCAGCAAGCACGGGATCCACGAGCGGCAGGGTGGTTGATGCGCGCTGGAGAGCAGGCAGTCGAGCGTTGGGCATTTGATGAAGCCTTCGCTCGGTATTCGGATGCGCTAGAAGCCGTGGACGCGGTACCGGATAGCGAGCCATCGCGAGTTAGCGTACTGTTCGAGATGGGGTACAGCCTCCGCTTCGTCGATCCCGCACGGAGCAACGAGTATCTGCGCACCGCGTATGAAACTGCCCGAGCCAGTGAGAAACCGGCAATTGCTGCCGAGGCGCTCTTCTTTCACGGCCACAATCTCGTGCATCTCGGGGAAATCCAGCGTGGCCTGAACGATATGCAGCAGGCGATCGCGATGATGCTCGAGCTACCTGATGAAGTTGCCGGGACGTGGCGAGTGACCCACCATCAGTCCGAGTCGAGCAATCCCCTATACTGGATGAATGGCTCGCTTGCGCTTGCGCGGGCATGCTACGGAAGATCCCGTGAAGCAGTGAAGACGGCAGAGCGGCTGATCGACTTCGACTGGCGCGAGCTCGCCGGGCGAGTGGAGCGTGCTGAAGATACACGAGATGAGTACGTCGAGGTAACCGGTTTCTACGGACTCGGTGTCGCGCTGGGAGCGCTCGGCAAGCCGGATGACAGCAAGCTCGCGTTTTCCCTCGCTGATAAGCTCCTGGTCGCGCGTGACAGGCAAGCTATTCGCGTGTTCTGTGCAAGCAACGAGCTCCTCAGTCACCACTTTCCTTACGACACGGAAAACCTCGCGGAGCGAACCCGATTGGCCACGCTGATCGAAGAGTACGCCCAGTTGTCGCAGGAACTGTACGACAACACGCTGTGGGGATATGAGTACTACCTGGTCCATTCCGGAAAATGGTCCCAACTGCGAACAATTGTCGAGACATACGAGCCGCCACACCTTTTCGACTTCCGGTACGCCAGTCTGTCCGCGCGGGCGCGCCTCGCCTGGTACGAAGGCGACATTGAACACGCCCGCACCCTCATCACGGAACTGTTGACAGACGGACCACAAACTCCGCCGGATGAGCAGACGTTCTATGTTCCGGCCGAGCCACATCGTATGGCTGCAGGAATCGCAATCGACGAGGACAATATCGACCTGGCTCGCGAATGGATGGTCGCCCACGACCACTGGCTGGACTGGTCCGAGGCAGTCCAGGGACGCGCCGAAGGGCTACTGCTCTGGGCGCGGATTCATATGGCAGAAGGTAACACCGACAAGGCGCAGGAGCTTGCCGAGCAGGCCAGACAACAGGCCGAAGATCCCAGACAGCCGATGGCATTGATCGCGATTCTCCGGTTCCTCGGCGAACTGGCAACACGCAATCGTGACCTGGACAAGGCCACGGAGCATCTACGACATTCGCAGGAACTGGCTGAAGCGTGCGAGCTACCGTACGAGCGGGCACTCACGTTGCTTGCGCAGGTGGAACTTGAGCACGCGCGCCATGACGATGACACCGCGCGTGACTTGCTCTCCCGTACGATGAGCGTGCTTGACGATCTTGCCGCGGAGCCTGCACTCGAGCGAGCCAGGCAGCTCGAATCGCGCCTGCGTCAAGGATAGCGACCACTGCTGTTCCACCTGTCGCCACAGAAAGAAATCGAAGACTCGGTGACTGGTGATCTGCGGAATCTCCGACCACGCAGGTTGCCGAACTACTCTTCATTCCCCACAGCCGTTGAAGAAAAGCTCCACCGTCCAGGCTCATGAGCGCTAGCCCCTGAATCAACAGATGGGTGACATCACCCATTAGCTCCCCGTTTCCACAAATAGGTGAACTGATGGATGGCGTGTCTCGCGTCATCCGGCATGCTGAACACGTAATGACTCGTCGACGTCTCGCGTCAGGACTGACGCGGTCTGACGATGAACACCGCCGCTCTGTCCCAGACAGTAGCGGGGGTTCCATCCGCATCTTTGTGGAGTGAAAGGGGTAAGTATGCGTATCTTCTTCCGTATGGCACTGGCGCTAACATTCGTATTGTCGAGTGTGAGCGTCGCTGCCGCTCAGCCAACAACCGAGCCAGACGAACCGAGAGACGACTGTACGTTCTTCGATGAGACGTCTCAGAATCTCTGTGATGTCTTCGAGGAGTACTGGGATGCCCATGGCGGGCTGCCGATCTTCGGCATGCCGATTACTGACGCTGCGCCGGAAGAAAACCTCGATACCGGCGAGGTCTACGAAACGCAGTACTTCGAACGAGAGCGACTGGAACACCATCCAGACCTCGAAGGAACGCCGTACGAAGTTCTGCTCGGCCGGATCGGCAATGAGGTCCTGCTCGAAATGGGAGTCGACTGGTGGGAGTTCCCGCAAGCCGATCCTGGTGACGACCACTACTTCGAAGAAACTGGTCAGGCAATTGCGCCAGAGTTCTACGACTACTGGTCCAGCCACGGCCTCGATTTCGGTGACGATGGCGTATCGTTCCGCGAGTCGCTCGCCCTGTTCGGCTATCCGATCTCCCCACCACAGGTGGAAACGAACCCGGATGGCGATACCGTCCTGACCCAGTGGTTCGAACGCGCTCGCTTCGAACACCACCCGGATAACGATGAGGAGCATCAGGTGCTGCTCGGCCGGCTCGGCGCGGAACTGCTGGAATTGCGAGCCGAACCAGCACCGCTAGAGGCAGAAGTCACCGTTCTGGCTGACGGGCTGGATAGCCCGCGTGGTCTTCATATGACAGATGACGGTGACCTCTATGTTACGGAAGCCGGCACTGGCGGAGATGACTGCTTTGCTGGACCGGAACCGGCTTACGGGGGTGACGAGTTCTGCGCCGGTGATAGCGCACAGGTCACCCGGATCTCCGACGGTGACGTGTCACCAGTGCTAACCGGGCTACCCTCGGTCACCTGGGCAGGCGACACCTACGGAACCCAGGACATCACGTTCAACGAGGATGGCGACATGTTCATCGTCGTCGGCGCGCTTGGCGCCCACGAAGAGCTGGGCACGTTTGGTCAGATTCTGCGCGTGGACAACGACGATGACCTGACCGAGATCGC
>SLFF01000345.1 GCA_007124395.1 Thermomicrobiaceae bacterium
ATCGTCTCGTTTGCCGGAGTGTTTTTCGAAGGTCTGTACCGGGACAACGTTTGGGCCGCGTCCCAGTGGCGCGGTGCGGACGTTGTTCGTCTGTTCGTGGCTGTGCCGATCTTCGCCGGAGCGATTTACTTCACCAGACACGGTTCGATCCGCGGGCTCCTCGTTTGGCTGGGGTTCCTGCTACTGGCGGTCTACGACTACGCGTTCTACTTGTTTGCCGCGGCGTTCAATGAGATGTTCCTGCTCTACACCGCGATCTTCAGCCTGTCGATTGCCGCGCTGATCTGGGCGTTGCCGCAGATCGATGTGCAGGCAATCCGGCAGGAGTTCACCGGTGGTGTTCCTAGAAGGCTGATCAGTGGCTACCTTGTTTTCTGGGTCCTGATGCTCGGCGGGCTCTGGGTGGCGATGTCGATCGCGTTTCTCTTCACTGGCAACGTCCCGCAGTCGGTGATCGACTCCGGGCATCCGACGGCGATTGTCTTCGCGCTCGATCTGGCGATTCTGCTTCCGTCCGCGGGTCTGGCGGCCGTCTGGCTCTGGCAGGATCGTCCGTGGGGCTACGTGCTGGCGGTGATGGTTAACGTCAAGGGTGCGCTCTACGCGCTGGCCCTGATCTCCATGGGCGTCTTCATGGAACGGGCAGGAATCGAGGCCGGCGGGCTGCTCTACCTCTGGATGTTCTTTACCATCGCATCACTCCTGGCAGCGCTCGGATTGCTCTGGAACATGCGGGGATCACGCGCCGAGCAGGCGGTTGAAAAGTCGGCGCCGGCCGAGAAACTCGTGTAGCTCGAACGGTTCTCATTGTCGTTTTTCGGTAGACCGGGCAGTTCCGTCTGCCCCCGCCAACCAGACCGGTTCGCGGGACGGGGCGACACGGAGAGCCTGCCCTGAGCGAAGCCGAACGGGTCGCCGGTCTACCGGGCGCTCGACGTCTCTGCAAACGAGTCTAGACGAACGAAAGATCCCGCCTCCGGATTCCGATGAGTCCGGCCAGGATCAACCCCAGCGCGATCACCGTCATCACGGCCAGCGGAACTGGATCGAAATCGACCGACGGAACTCGGGGAACATACTCGAATGGTGAGATGTTGTAGAGCCAGCCAGGCAACCCGAGAAGCGGTCCGATCATTAGGGCAAAGAACCCGTAGGCCGGCACGAACCAGGCCAGTGACATCGCCTGCGGGATGATGCCGAAGACCGCGACCGCAAGGGCCACGGCAAGCCAGATCGCCGGAGCGTAGTTCATCACGGCTCCCAGGACCATCCAGAAGTCACTGGAGCTTCCGGAATCGAGAGCAAAGAACGTGGCGGCTCCGACCCCCGTCAGTCCGAGAATGAATGTCGACGTGACGATCCCGAAGACCATCGATTCCCCGGCCCACCGGATTCGGGAGACCGCAGTCGCCAGAATGTTCTCTGCCCGCAGTGACGTCTCTTCGCCCCGGAGCCGGGTGACGGTACCCACCGCATAGACCGAGACCAGCAAGGCCATGAACATGGCAATCATTGCCACGATCGACTCAGTCAACTCGCCGACGTCGAGTCCAAGCGCAGCAAAGTATTCGCTGACCATCGGATTATCGGCGTATTGTTCCCCGACCTCGTTCACGACCGATCCGTAGGCCATGCCGAACAGTAGCAACCCTATCCCCCACGAAAGCAGCGATCCGCGCTGAAGCCGGAACAACAGCCCGAACGGCATTCCCAGTCGCGGTGACGCAGTGGCGGGCCCTGGCCTTGGCGGGCGCAGCGCTGCGGCCACATCTCGCTGATCGCTCAACCAGAACGCAAGAGGAATCAGCACTCCGGCGATGGCAATCGGGATCAGTAGCGGCCAGAGCAGGTTGTCAACGTATGGAGCCGACTGGAGCACTGGACCGCTGATCGGCGCCCACATCAACCAGTTCTCCAGCATATCGCCGAACCCGCGGACGACGTAGGTGCCGATCATGATCGCCACGGCCATCCCGGAGGCCGACCGTGAGAACTCGTTGATCTGGACCGAGACGAGTGCTATCGCCCCGAACGAGATCCCGGTAACGGCCAGCGCCGCTCCGAAGACGAGCGAACCGGTCAGATCGAGTTCAGGGAGCGTTGCCGTCAGCCCGACGGCAGTCAGCAATCCGATCAGCAGGTTGAGTCCGGCTACGGCGACTATCACCGCGGTCATGCCAGCGTATCGTCCGGTAACCGAAGACCTGACCAGTTCGGCTCGCCCGGTTTCTTCCTCCGCCCGGGTGTGCCGGACTACCATGAAAATGCTCATCAACGAGACGACGATCATCATCATGCCGAGCATCTCGCTGGCCATCATCGCCCCGAAGGTGTAGTCCTCGGCACCCTGGAGCGGGCCAAGCATCATCCGCATGGCCGGGTTCTCCATCAGTGTCGCCCGGGCCTGGCGGTCGGCATCGCTCGGATAGGTGTCCGGGAAGATCGAAGCCGTACCGACCACGGTAATCAGGATCGCGAGGATCCAGATCGGGATCCTGACCCGGTCCCGGCGCAGGATGAATCGGAGTAGCGTCCAGGAGCCGGTCATCTTACTGCCTCGACTTCTTCCGGAGCGCGTTCGGCCTCCGTCAGCTCTTCGCCATAGTGGCGCATGAAGAGCTGCTCAAGTGTTGGTGGGCGGCTGATCAGGTTTCTGACCCCCAGGCTGGAGATCTCCCGGATCGCCTGATCGATCTGGTCGGTATCCACGTCGAAGTGGACCTGCCCATTATCGAGAACGAAGTCGTGAATCCCCGGAAGCTCTGCGAGAACGCCGGCATCTTCGCGGGTCTCGGCGGTGATCGAGGTGCGCGTCAGATGGCGAAGCTCATCCAGTGTGCCGCTCTCGACGTCTGTCCCCTGGCGGATGATCGTCACTCGATCGCAGAGGATCTCGACCTGGTAGAGCAGATGACTGGAGAGCAGGATCGTCTTTCCCGCTTTCTGTTCTTCCTTGATGCACTCCTGGAAGATGATCTCCATAAGTGGATCGAGCCCGGCGGTGGGCTCGTCCATGATCAGCAATTCGACATCGGATGCCAGTGCCGCGACGATCGCCACCTTCTGCCGGTTGCCTTTGGAGTAGGTTCGGGCTTTCTTGGTGGGATCGAGATCGAAACGCTCGATCAGGCGCGCTCGCTTGGCTTCGTCCAGACCGCCGCGCAGCCGACCGAGGATGTCGATCGCTTCGCCACCGGTCAATTCCGGCCAGAGGCTGACGTCACCGGGTACGTAGGCAAGTCGCCGGTGGAGTTCGACGGCATCCTGCCAGGGATCACCACCAAGCAGCGTCACGTCTCCGGAGTCGGCGCGCAACAGTCCGAGCAGCACCCGGATGGCGGTCGATTTTCCGGCGCCGTTCGGCCCCAGAAAGCCGTGAACCTCGCCGGTCTGCACGTGCATGGTGAACGAGTCGAGCGCCCGGACTGCGCCGAATGTCTTGACCAGGTTGTCGATGGAAATTGCTGTCGTCATTTGTCTTCACTTTCAGGCCCGCCTGGTGGCAGGCATTGATTCGATTTGATGTCGCTCAGTTTGTTTCCTCGTCTGACTCCGCAGGTGGCGGCTTGCTGGTGGTTTTCTGGTTCTGCTCGACCTCGTATTGATCAAGGAGCTGAACGATCTGTGATCTGACTTCTGGTCCCAGAATTCGTTCAGGAGCGAGCAGCAACCGGGCGCGACCAACCCGTGTCAGAAGCTCGGATTCGTCGTCGATCTCCAGTGACTGCTGAATCGTGCGATAGAAGGCCGTGACACCAAGAGCCATCGCCGTCTGCACGGCCGCGATCATTCTGCTGTCGTCAGTTTCCGGATCGAGCGGTGGCCCGATCGCGCCGGAAGTCAACGCTTCATGGGTGTACTCGCTGACCTCCTGGAACCAGCGGCGAGATGACTCCGTGCCGCTGGAGAGGGAGAGAATCAGGTAGTCAATGACCGGTTGCAGAAGTTCGAGATGCTTGATGTCCTCTTCTTGAATTGGTGGCGCACCACGATTCAGAATCTGCATCTGGGTATCTCGCAGCAACCGCATTACCCTTTCGTCGCACGCCTCCCGGAGCCCGTCTTTGGTCCCGAAGTGATGCTGGACGAGCCCCGCGGAAACCCCGGCCTCCTGGGCAATCTGTCGAATGCTTGCGCCCCGGAATCCGTGCTGCCCGAACAACACCGTTGCGGCGTGGAGAATCGCCTCACGGGTTGACTGCTCGTCCTGAGCGTTTTCGCCATTCGCTATGTTGTGATGATCGGTCATTCCCTGCTCCAATACAGTCGTATTGGCACGACGATACAATCGTATGGCTCCGTCGTCAAGTGCCTTGCGCTAACTCATCTCCAGATCGCGAGATCGGAACGTGAACTGCCCGATGGCGATCAACAGCGCGGCCAGGAATGCGAGGATCGCGATCGGCCAGACCGCGAGCGTTCCGCCGGGCAGATCGGGTACGTGCTCGAATGGGGAAATGGCGCGCGCCCACGAAGGCATGTTCACCATGTCGCCAAACAGGCCAGCGAAAATCCCGAAAATCAGCACGAGCCAGGTCAGCACCAGTAACCGGGGTATCCCCCCGAAGAGCGCGCAGGCGAGCCCGATCATCAGCCAGACCGCAGGGATGTAGGCCAGAGCAGCCCCCAGCGTACCGGTGAGGAGCCCCATATCGTCCTGGTCGATGGCTGCCAGAATGCCCAGACCGGCTGCCCCGGACAGCAGCACGATGGCACTCCCGGCCATTGCCACTACCAGATAGCCACCCAGCCAGCGGGGCCGGGAAAGTGCCGTCGAGAGCAGCGGTTCAGCACGACCTTCGGATTCCTCGGTGTGCGGCCGCATCGCCGAAGCGACTGCGAAACCGGTGGCCATGAACGCCATGATCATCACCAGTAGCCCGAGAAACCCGTCGATCGGTGTGGCTCCACCCGTCGATTCGAGGAACTCACCCAGTTGTGGATTGTCGGCGATGAACGTCTCGACTTCGCCGATCAGCGTGCCGAATGAGACGCCGATTACCGTCACTCCAAGGGTCCACCCGATAATGCTGCCTTGTTGCTGTCGCAGCACGAAGCCGATCGGGTTGCTGAGCGTGTTGCTCGCTGTGGCTGGTCCCGGTTTCTGCGGGAGTATCCCGCCGCCGACGTCGCGTCGATTGATCAGAACGAAAACGCCGAGGAAGAGAACTCCGGTGAACGCAGCTGGAAGAACCAGCGGCCACCACAGCTCATCGACGAACGGGCGCATCGCCTGGCCCCAGCCGACTGGCGATAGCCAGATCAGCGCGCTCTCCTGAACATCGCCGATGGCCCGGATCAGGTAGCTGGCCCCGAGTACCAGGGCCGCCATGCTGGAGGCACCCCGGCCGAACTCAGTGAGCTGGGCCGTAATCGCGCCAACACCGGCGAAGAAGATGCCGACACTCCCGATCGCCAGCCCAAAGGCGAGCGACCCAACGACCGAGTAGTCGCCCGGCATCAGTGGTATAAGAGTCACGAAGAGAAGCGCAATCACGACGTTGACCGCAGTGGCGACCGTGATTGCCGCGACCGGGGAGGCATAACGCCCGACTACCGAGGATCGAATGAGCTCCAGACGATCGCTTTCTTCCTCGGCCCGGGTGTGTCTTACCACCATGAAGATGCTCATCAGCGCCACGGCGATCATGCCGTAGGCCATCACCTCGTGCGCCATCATCACGCCGTAGGTGTAGTCCTCGAGGCCGTGTCCGGGGCCACGAAAAGCGATTGCCGTCGGGTTGGACATCAGCTGCGCCCGCGCCTGTCGCTCCTGTTCGCCCGGATAGATCTCCGGGAAACTGGTCGCCAGGATCAGGAAGAACCCGACGATCCCGATGATCCAGATTGGTATCCGGATCCGGTCCCGGCGCAGGATGAACCGAATCAGTGTCCATGTTCCTGTCAGTGAAGTCATTCGTCATTGCTCTCCGATAGAACGGTCGAATCGAACCGGCTGCCGCGTTCTTGATCGGCATCGGCAATACAATATCATTGGACTTACCGGCCGTCAAGTAAATAACTTACCAACCGGTAAGTGGGATATAATGGCCTCACCATTCGAGGTTGGGTGGGGTTGAGGAAAGGATCTGACGGGTGAGTGCAAGTCGCCGGCAGTCGCCAGATACAAAGGCGGAGATTCAAGCAGTCGCGCTGGAGCTGTTTATTGAACAGGGGTTTACGGCAACCTCACTGCAGCAGATTGCCGACCGGATCGGGGTCACAAAAGCGGCGCTCTACTATCACTTTCCCTCAAAAGCGGATCTGGCGCGTAGCATCTTTCTGCCGTGGAAAGACGATCTCGACGCGTTTCTGGATGAGGCTGAAGCTCATCCAGAGCGCTCTCCGCGTGAGCTTATCGGCGATGCGTTCGATGTGCTGGTGCGACACCGCGGAGCGTTTACGGCGATGATGGTCGATGGAAGCATCATCCGGCATGTCGATCTCATCGCCTGGACGGGTGAGTGGGCAACCCGGTTGCAAGGACTCTTCGTCGGCCCGAACCCGAGCATCTATCAGCAGACCCGGGTGGCGATCGCCTTCGGTGGACTGAACGATGCCGTGTTTCTCCTGGCCCAGTTGCCGGAAGAGGAGGTGCGGCCAGCTGCAATCGACGCGGTCTGTGGCGCCCTCGGGATCGAAACCGGCGAGCTCGACAACTGATCAGCCGATCTTCGTGGTATCGAACGAGTAGCCCGACTGGAACCGATCCGGCCGGAATGGGGTCAGATCGAACTCGCTCTGCCCGGAGTCGATCAACTGGGCCAGCGCTTTCCCGGCGGCTGGTCCGATACCGAAGCCATGCCCGCTGAATCCAGTTGCCCAGACGAACCCGGCGATCTCCGGTGCCTCGCCCATCACTGGTAGCGCGTCCGGCGTGGTGTCGATCACCCCACCCCAGGTCCGGACAACCTCGGGATTTCCGGTATGCGGGAAAAGCCGAATAAATGCATGGCGGCAACGCTGGGCGACATCCGGGTTTGGTGCGGGTTCGATTCCAGCACTCTCTGCGAACTGTTTGCGGAAGTGCCGCGAAGTCGGCCGGATGCGCTTGAGATCCCTCAGTAGTGTTTTGCCGATGTTGATGCGGAAGGCGTCCCGGTTTTCGAGGTAGTTCGGGATAAACCAGCCGACGTTACGAATCGCGTCCAGATCGACATCCATGTCGCCGTCATCCGGTCGGGCCAGGTATACAGTTCCTCCCGGCCGCTGTCGGAACGCCACACCCGGCGTCCAGGTGGCGATCCGGCTGATCTCCCGCCGTGGCTCGACTTCCACCACGGTCTGCCGAACGGATCGCTGGAGCAGATCGAGCCCGATCGTGCGGGCCAGGCGGGCGGACCAGGTTCCCGCGGCACAGACGACCGTTCTGGCGCGAATGTACTCGCCGTTGGCCCGAACCCCGCGAACCTGCCCGCCATCGACGTCGATACCGTCCACGGTGACGCCGGTGCGGATGCGGGCTCCGAGCTTTTCGGCCGCACGGGCAAACGCTTTCGTGGCCTGACCTGGCTCCGCGTGACCATCTCCGGGGGTGTAGATCCCCCCGACCCAGGCACCCTGCATGTCAGGGTTGAGTTTGCGGATGTCACGCGTGGTCAGAAGTTGAGTCTCAATGCCGAATTCGCGGGTCTGTTCGTACCAGTCCCGATAGTAACTCATGCGCTCTTCGGAATCGGCAATTGCCATGATGCCGTGCTGGGTCCACTCGAAATCGGCTTCAAGCTCAGCGCTGAGCGTAGGCCACATCTGGTTGGCGGCTTTCATCAGAGGGATTTCGGCCGGGTGTCGCCGCTGTTGACGGACGAATCCCCAGGCCCGGCTCGATTGTCCAAAGGCGATATCGTCTCGTTCGAGCAGAAGCACGTCGACATCGCGTTTCGCCAGTTCCCATGCCAGCGAACATCCGATGATTCCCCCGCCGATAATAATGACGTCAGCCTGCCCGGACATATCTGAACCCTCTGCATTCCCGCGGTTCTACTGGATCGATCTCGTGTAGGTCTGTCGAACAGTATAGCGCTGAGTCGACAACGCGTCAGTTCTTGCGAGTTTTTCGAATCGGCGCTAGAGTCGCTATATGCGCGATACATAATCAGATCGATGTCGTAAACGGCAAATCAGACAGGGAGCAGAGCAGTATGCGTGTGGTGATCATGCCGCGGACGCACATCTGGCCGGAGGTGCTGCCGCACCAGCTGAAACGACTGAAGCGCGCCGGAATCGAAGACATCGTGGTGGTGACCGATCGTGAGTCATTGCTGCGTGAAGTCCGCACCGCTGATGCGCTGGTTGGCGAGATGGACCCGGAGATCCTCGAACATGCCGGCCAGTTGAAGTGGGTACAGGCGCTCGCTTCCGGGGTCGATGCATTTCTCTTCGATGCCTTCATCGAGAGCGACATCGTCCTGACCTCAGAAAAAGGGCTGGTCGGCGAGCATCTCGGCGATCACGCCTTTGCGCTGCTGCTCGGCCTTACCCGGATGATTCCCCAGGCATCCCGGCAGCGGAACTGGGACGGAGCGATGCGCATGCGTATGCGCATGGAGAACCGGGAGCTGAGCGGCAAGACCGCCGCAATCATCGGCCTGGGTGGTACCGGAGTCTCCGTTGCCAGGCGTGCCAGCGCGTTCGGGCTTCGCTGTCTTGCGGTCGATCCCGACGTGACCAGCGGCCCGTCGCACGTGGAACGCATCGTTACTCCCGACAAACTGCTCGATGTCGCGGCAGAGTCCGACATCATCTTCGTCTGTTGCCCGAAGACCGCAGAGACTACGAACCTGATCGGCCGGGACGTCTTCGATGCGATGCCGTCCGATGGCTACGTCATCAACGTCACCCGTGGCGGGATCATCGACGAAACCGCGCTGATGGAGGCACTCGATTCCGGCAAGCTGGCTGGAGCCGGGCTGGATGTCGTCTCCGAAGAACCACTGCCCGACGATAACCCGCTCTGGAAGTATGACAACGTCCTGATTACGCCGCATACCGCTGGTGCCAGTCAGTTCCGGGTCGACAGGATCCTTGAACGGGTCTTCACCAATATGGAGCGGTTTCAGCGTGATGAGCCACTCGAAGGCGTTATCGACAAACGAAAGGGTTACTAATCATGGCGGAGACGATTGGTCTGATCGGCCTGGGCGTGATGGGCAAACCGATGGCCCGGAACCTCATCAAGGCCGGGTTCGAACTGGTGGTTCACAATCGGAGTCAGGGAGCGGTCGATGCGCTGGCGTCGGAATCGGCTTCGGTCCGATCGGCAGACTCCCCGAAAGCGGTGGGCGAGAACGCGGACATCGTCATCACCGTGCTGCCGGACTCTCCGGATGTCGAACTGGTAGCACTTGGTGAGAATGGCCTGATCCACGGAATGCACTCCGGAAGCCTGCTCATCGACATGAGCACCATCATCCCGGCGGTGTCGATCGCGATCGACACCGCGCTGAAAGAGATCGGTGCCAGTGCGCTCGATGCTCCGATCAGCGGCGGTCAGCGTGGCGCGGTGGATGGCACACTGAGCATCATGGCTGGCGGCGATCCGGCTGATTTCGAGCGTGCCCGTCCGGTCTTCGAAGCGATGGGCAGCACCATCGTCCATTGCGGCCCATCTGGTGCCGGGCAGACCGTGAAGTCATGCAATCAGATCCTGTCTTCGACGATGTACGCCGCAATCAGCGAGACACTCGTCTATGGCGCCAAGGCAGGAGTCGATCCGGAGACGATCATCGAAGTGTTGAGCGGCGGTTCAGCCCAGTCCCGACTGCTGGAGACCAAGGGCCCGACGATGATAGCCCACCAGTTCGATCCTGGATTCCGGGTGGAGCTGATGCGTAAGGATCTATCGATCGCTCAGGCAACGGCGAAGGATATCAACGCCCCGCTCCCTCTCTCGGCGCTCGTCACCCAGCTCTATGACCGGATGCTTGCGCACGGTATTACTGATAAGGATCATTCAGTCATCTTCACAATGTTCGAAGACATGGCTAACTATAAGATAAACCGTTTGCATAAGTGATTGCGCCACCAGAACCTTAATGGTAGGTTTCAAAGGGACTTGCGTATCTACAAACATGCTTATGTGCAACGCCGTGTATAGACGGAGCCCTCGTTGTGGCCAGGTGCAGCCACCGGCAGTATGTCCCACAATCACCTGCGTATTTCGCTGGTCGAGACCGTGAACTCGATCACCTCTCCGGTTGCTTTTCGCACGCCAGTAATGGGAACGGCAGCCTGGTCCTGATATCAGGGCCTGCTGGTATTGGGAAAACCACGCTCGTTCAAACGTTTCTTGAGTCGCTCGACGACCAGCCACTGACCGTCCTGTCCGGTGCATGTATCGATCTGACGGCGACACCTGCCTACGGCCTGTGGCTCGAGGTGATGGCGTCTTATCCCAGTAGCTACGAGCTCCCTGCTATCCCAGACGTCCTGATCCCGGGAACAGGAATGGGTGAGGTTACCAGCCAGGCCGGACTCTTTGAGGTGGCTGCCCAGTTCGTTGTTGAGACCGCAGATGTCCAGCCGCTGATCATTCTTCTCGAAGATCTCCACTGGGGCGATCCTGCGAGCCTTGGCATGCTCCACTACATGGCTCGTCAACTGCCCCGACACCGGATAATGATCATCGCCACCTATCGGAGTGAGGAAGTAGAGGCTGATCATCCTCTTTTCAAGATGCTACCGGCATTGTCTCGTGAACCTGCTACGACGCGTCTCGAACTCCAGCCGATCGATCTGGCAACCCAGGCGACTTTGCTGGTGCGTAACTACGGGCTCTCCAGTGGTGATCGCGAACGACTCGTCGAATGTCTGAATCTCCACGCGGAGGGTAATCCGCTCTACTTCTGGGAGCTGCTCAGAGATTTCGAAGGTGACGGAACGCTGAGGTACGTCCGAGATCGGTGGCTACTTGGCGATCTGTCCCGAATCCGGGTGCCCAGTATGCTGATCCAGATGATCGAGCCGCGCCTGGATCGCGTGCTTTCACACCAGCGACCAATCATTGAGACGGCCGCGATTGTCGGACCGACCGTCGATATCGACCTCTGGCAGCGTGTGGCGGAGATCGATGATAACTCGCTCGATGAGGTGATCGACCTGGCAATGCGTGCTCATCTTCTGCTTGAGGGCAGCAGTGAGACATCGGTGGCATTCTCACACGCCATTATCCGACAGGCGATCTACCAGCGAACATCGCTAATGAGACGCCGGAGAACTCACCGCCGAATCGCTGAGTTGCTCATTGAAACTGGTGAAACAAATGAAAGTACAATCGCGCACCATCTAAAGCAGGCAGGTGATTCGCGCGCCGCGGACTGGTTGATCGCTGCTGGAGAACGTGCCCAGCGCACCTACGCCTTGCAAGCGGCCGCGGAACGATTCTCCGAGGCAGCAGAACTGCTCGTCAATGACGAGTCCAGACAAAACGAGCGGGGCTGGCTCTTTTACAGGGCTGCCCGCGCGCTGCGCTTCTCTGACGTCTCCCGCGGACTCGAATACTTTGAGGAGGCAGGAAAGATCGGCAAGGAGGTCAACGATGATGTCCTGACTGCCTACGCAATCGTTGATCGGGGATATCTCCACGGAAATCTGGGAAGCGTTCGAAAGAACTACGAGTTCGTTCTCGTTGGAAATCAGGCTATCGACGCACTTCCAGACGATCACTTCTCGTCCTACGCAGTGCGGAACTGGGTCGCAGATGTAGTACTCAGATCTCCGCACTCCGAGATGGAAGAGCAGGGATTCCTCGACCGTCTTGGCGGGCGATTCAACCCGCGTCGCTCCCTGCTGGTTCTAATCTCGGCTATTGTTGGACTGATTGAAGAATCAATCGATGCTGGAGAGGCTCATCGCGACCAGCTCGCGGCCATCACGAATCCCGATCATCACATTCTCGCGCCGTATGCGGATCTTTGCAGCGGATTGGGTGTTGCCTACTCACACCTCGGAAAGCCAGATCAGGCCGAGAACGCATTCGCTGAGGCTCGAGCCGCATTGCAGCAACTGGATCACCGAGCACTGCATGCCTCGATAACGTACTGGGCACTGCAACATTTCGCCATTCCGTTCCGGCTGGATCATCCTGCTGAGCGCCGCGAACTTGCGGCGCAGGCGGACAAAGCGGCACGCGAGAGCACCGAAGCACTCGCGACTGGTTCAGAGTCGAGTATGACGAACTTTGCTCTGCTCTGGCTGGAGGGAGACTGGGACAGAGCGAGAAATCACGCGGCCGAGGGGCGATCGGTCGTATTCCAGGAGAATCGAAAACACACTGAGATTGCCCTGGGACACATCGCACGGGCGAGAGGTGAATACGACACCGCCTGGGATCACGTCTTTCGTTCATTGCCGGATGGCGTCTCCACTGAGCACCTCGATGTCGAGCTCCACGTGGCGTTCGAAACGCAGAAACTGGCAGCAATGACGGCGCTCGATCAGCAGGAGTATGGTAACGCCGATCAGTGGATCAGGATATTCGAGAATTGGCTGAACTGGAGCGGTGCCGTTCGTGGCCAGTCCGAGCTAGAACTGCTTCGTTCTCGATGGTATAAGCAGACAGGCGATTCGAACCGCGCTATGGAGTTCGCGAAAAAGGCACGAGAACTGACCGAATCTCCCCGTCAACCGATGCCGCTCATACGAGCGCTTCGACAGCTTGGCGGCCTGCACCTTCTGGACAAACATTACGATCGAGCGCTCGATTACCTTCGCGAATCAGTGAGCCTGGCCGACGCCTGTGTGGTTCCTTACGAACAGGCGCTCTCAATGCTGAGCCTGGCAGAGGCACTGATCAAAACGGGCGACCAGCAGAGAGCCAGTAGCTTGCTCCACGCCGCCTGGCGCACGTTTGAAAGCCTTGGCGCATTGCCCGCGCTGGACTGTACCCGAGAGATGCTCAACCAGATCTCTCAGCAGTCGGTGACTTCCACGATCGGGTTGACCAGACGGGAGACTGACGTTCTCCGGCTCCTCAGCCAGGGGAAACAGGATCCGGAGATCGCCGAAGAGCTGTTCATCAGCCGGCGGACTGTCAACACTCACCTCTCATCGATCTATCGGAAACTCAACGTGAAAAATCGCACCGCTGCCGCAGTTGCTGCCCGCGAGCTCGAGTTGATGTAACGGCTGTCGCTGCATCAGGGACGCATCTACGTTGTTTGACGTAGGCGTAGGCCCAGCGAATCAGCTCGAAAATTAGGTTGCCTGCCCGATGTTCAGTGTGCCGTGAGCCACTAGACTGGTTCTTACAGTCGTAAAACCCGACTGGCCTGACGAATCACGGCAGGCAGGCAGCTACGAAGGGCGGAGGCTAGCATGCAGGTGGCAGTCAAACGAAAATGGTTCGCTGAATCCCGGATCCACACAATCGTACGGCAGCGGTTGTCGAAAATCCTGGCCGAACGACCACGGCCACTGAAGATGATCAACATGCGCACGAGTGCGCCGCATGATCTTCGCTGGGAACATGACAGGTTCACCAGCCGCATGCTCAGCACCTGGGACCAGTAGATCAGCAGGTGGTTCTCAGTGTCCACCCTCTTCAGAGCAGCAGGAAGTCCGGCGGCAACCTCCTCGGTCGGGTGATGGTTAGTCCTCATCGATCCCGATAACCGAAGCCGCCGGACAGCCCGCATCAAACCGTGCCATCAAACACTTCACCTATGCCACAGCCACTACACGCTCAGAGTTCCTGACCGTGCTGGTACAATCGGTCATGCCGTCATGCTGTGAACGGAATGATACATGTACCACTTGCGTCGCTTCGGGCATTCGATTCGTACACGCTGGCTCTCCCTGGTGATCGTCGGTGCGGCAGTGTTGCTCTCAGTGATCGCCTACCAGCTCCTGATTGCCCTCCCCGAGGCAGAACCGCCTGCCATTCAGACGAGCGAGCAGACGGTCTACTTTCCACAGATGGAATCAGGCGGGCACGACGTCAACCTGGCCGATGTCCGCGGACCGCTCGTGCTCGACGATGCGGGTTGCCTGCGCCTCTACGGCTACGAAGGGCAGATCATTATCTGGCCACACGATGGCTATGACGTGGATCTGATCGACGGACTGGTTGCACTTGTCGACGAAGATACCCGTCAGCCGATCGCATTCGAGGGAGACTGGATCAAACTGGGTGGCATAGTCGGCTTTCGTGATGTCGAGCGCACGATGGGCCGTCAGTTGCCCGACGCCTGCGACGGGGCAGACCGATACGTCATCGCCGGCGATCTTCAACCGGACGGCATCAGCCGCGTTTCGCCAGAGACACCCCTCACCGTGCACTACCAGTTCGAGCAGGGTTATGAACCACGCGCCTGGTTTCTGCAACGTGAGGCGGGTGTTGGTCACACCCTGGATGGTGATCGCCGCGGCGAACTCGTCCTCGACGCCAGCGGCTGCCTGCGACTGGACGATGAGGATGGACCGCTTCTAGTATGGCCTGCCAGTGGGGTCGAGCTCGAATGGTTCGGCCCGGACGTCATGCTGGAGCGCATCAGCACCGGCGAGACCATCGCTGAGGTTGGTGACACCGTGCATGTCGGTGGAAAAGCCCATCTGGACGACGACGTGGATGATCTCGTGCAGGGCGGGCTACCCGATGCCTGCGACAGCGGCGAGTTCTGGATGACTGGTCCTCTGCACGAGATCGAGTGGCTCTCATAACTGCCGATTGGCCTCGATCACTTCTCCACTGATACCAGTCCAGACCGCTCATCCCGTGCGCGTTCGTCCGGATCACGCTTCGCTGGATCGCCATACCCGGCTCCACCGGG
>SLFF01000224.1 GCA_007124395.1 Thermomicrobiaceae bacterium
CACCATCAACGCCTGAACCGGTGCCAGCCAGACCGGGAAGGCTCCGCCGAAGTACTCGATCAGTCCGCCGACGAACCGCTCCATCGAACCAAGAACCGTGCGATGAATCATCGCCACACGATGTCGGCCGCCGTCTTCTCCGATGTAGTTGGCATCGAAGCGTTCCGGCAGGTTGAAGTCGACCTGAATTGTCGGCCCTGTCCACTCCCGGCCCAGTGAGTCGAGGAACTTGATGTCGACCTTCGGACCGTAGAAGGCGCCTTCGCCCTCTTCAACCGTGTAGGCCAGGTGTTTCGATTCGAGTGCATCCGAGAGCGCCTTCGTGGCCGCTTCCCAGTTTTCGTCTGAACCGATCGACTTCTCGGGCTTCGTCGCCAGGAAGATCTCGAACTCGTAGCCGAAGACTTCGGCGAAGTACATCGCCAGATCGAGAACTCCGGCGATCTCACCCTGCAGCTGATCCGGGCGACAGAAGATGTGGGCATCGTCCTGCGTAAAGCCGCGAACCCGGAGCATCCCGTGGAGTGTGCCGCTGCGCTCGTATCGGTACACCGTGCCGAGCTCGGCGTAGCGGATCGGCAGGTCACGGTAGGAGCGCACGTCCGAGTTGAAGATCATCACGTGGCCCGGGCAGTTCATCGGTTTCAGATAGAACGGCGAGCCCTCGATGTCCATCGGCGCGTACATGTTCTCCGAGTACGTCTCGAGGTGACCGGATTTCTGGTAGATCGCCTGGCTGGCGATGTGTGGCGTATAGACGATGTCGTAGCCACGCTTGAGATGTTCATCCGTCTCGAACCGCTCCACCAGGTGACGAACCATGGCACCTTTCGGATGCCAGAGAATCAATCCGGCGCCGATCTCCTCGCTTACCGAGAACAGATCGAGCTCACGACCGAGTTTTCGATGATCCCGACGTTGCGCTTCTTCCAGTCGCTGCAGGAACTCCTCCAGCTCCTGTTCGGATGGCCACGACGTGCCGTAGATACGCTGAAGCATCGGGCGTTTCTCGTCACCACGCCAGTACGCCCCGGCCACGCTGAGCAGTCGAACGTGCCCTATCCGTGACGTGTCCTCAACGTGAGGGCCCCGGCAGAGATCGACAAACGTGTCGTGCGTATACCGGGAAATGACCTCGTCATCGGGAAGATCATCGATCAATTCGAGTTTGTACGGCTCGTCCTTGAAGAACTCGGCGGCGTCTTCGCGTGAGATCTCATCGCGCTGGAACTGGTGCTTCTCGGCGGCGATCTCTTTCATCCGCTGTTCGATGCCGTCCAGATCCTCTGGAGTCAGCGTGCGGGGGAGATCGAAATCGTAGTAGAAGCCCGTATCGATGGCCGGGCCGATTGCCAGCTTGGCGTCCGGGAACTTCTCCAGAACCGCCTGTGCCATTACGTGCGCCGCAGAGTGGCGCATCCTGGCGAGATCCATTTCCTTCTGATTCTTCGCTTCGACTTGAAGGTCCATCTCGTCGGCAACGTCTGCCATGGTGTTTTCCTTTCGGATTGCGATCGGCTAAAGATGATTCACTATTCAGTGATTCAGTTTCCGGTTGTCTGGCTGGTCCTGCAGCCGCACATCGCGGCACCTCGATTCATTTGCTGTGTCACGATTGCTGGAGATGGCAACAAAAAACCCGCCATCCCAAATGGGACGGCGGGGTGCGCTTGCATTCCCGACGTGGTTCCACCCACGTTCCGGCACCGATAGACGAATCAGATGCCGCTCGTTGGCCCCGCTAACGGTGGGCTACCGGACAGGCTTGAGTCGATGACGTTCTGCCTGTCAGCTTGCGGGTGGTATTCACCGCGATCAGGTCCGACCAGAGCTTTCAGCCGATGGCTCCGGATCTCTTTCGGCTTGTGCGGCTACTCGTCCCGCTCGGCGCTGATATCGATATACGAAATCTCGCGCTGAATTCGGTTCAGCGGACGAAAAATGCCGGCGCTTTGCCGGCATGTGGTGGGCGGTACTAGATTCGAACTAGTGACCTCTACGATGTCAACGTAGCGCTCTAACCAACTGAGCTAACCGCCCGCTCGCAGGCCAGAGTATAGCATAGGATTTCTCAGCCGGGCAATAGTCGTGTTGCTGGTTAGTGACCGAGAACCTTCACTGATTCTTTCCTCGGATGCCATGACAGGCTGGGGCGCCCAAACTGATTCAGGAGTTTGCGCGCTTCGGCCGAGAGTGGCTTCAGACCCTCGTTGCGAATTTTCCATCGCCCGTTGACCTGCTCAACGACGAGCTTGCTGTCCGTCCTGACATCGATCGACGCATTTTGCGGCGACACCCCGGCGTTGTTCAGCACCTGGAGCGCCTTCTTCAGCCCCTCGATCATGGTTCGATATTCAGCCTGGTTATTGGTGACGTTGTTCCCGAAGTCGAGTTCTTCGAGTGGTGCGTGCGTGCCGTTGATGGTCAACCGGAAGCTGCCGTATCCCGGTCCGGGGTTTCCTTTTGATCCGCCGTCGAAAATCAGTGCCAATTCCACAGGTGCTCCACTCGTGTTCAGAGGGTTATCGATTCCGAAACATCAGCGAATCGACGACTGATGGTACTTCTCCGCGCGATACTCTGCCAGCCAGAAATGGCGGGCGACCCGGATGGGCCGCCCGCTGACACGCAAATGATTGTGGCGACGTGGTGCCGCTAGACGTGGGCAGCCTCTCGTTCTTTGGCCGCCTCGATCACCGAATCGGTCATGTGGGGCGGAACTGCAGCATAGTGAGAGAACTCGACCGAGAAGTATCCGCGCCCCTGCGAGATCGAACGCAGATCCGACGAGTATCGCTGGATCTCAGCGGCTGGGGCGAAGGCCTCGATGGTGGTGAATCCGCTGGAACGGGGATCCATTCCCTGAACCTGGCCCCGCTTGCCGTTCAGGTCACTCATCACATCACCCATGTACGCCTCGGGAACCGTGATTCGCATCTTCATCACCGGCTCCATCAGTGTCGGGTTCGCCTCAGCGACACCTTTCCGGAAGGCTTGCTGGGCTGCGATCTTGAACGCCATTTCTGACGAGTCGACCGAGTGGTAGGAGCCATCGGTCAGGGTCGCCTTGACGTTCATGACCGGATAGCCGGCCAGAATGCCGGAATCGAGTGCTTCACGGAGCCCCTTCTCCACCGCGGGGATGAAGTTCCTGGGCACGGCACCGCCGACGATCGTCTCTTCGAACACGAAGTCAGCCTCGTCACACGGTTCGATGTCGAGGTAGACATGACCGTATTGCCCGTGACCGCCCGTCTGCTTCTTGTGCTTGTACTCGACACCCTTGACTGGGGTGGTGACCGTCTCCCGATATGGGATTTTCGGCAGATCGATATCGACGTTGACTCCGAATTTTCGTGCCATGCGCTGAAGCGCGATCTGCACATGCGATTCGCCCAGCCCGGCGACGATCGTTTCGTGAGTATCCGGATCGCGCCAGACCCGCAGTGTTGGGTCTTCCTCGATCAGACGCTGGATCGAGGTTCCCATCTTGTCGAGATCGCCCTTGGTGTGCGGAAATACCGCGGCATGGTGAGCCGGATCCGGGAAGTCGATCTCTTCCAGCGTGTACAGGTGGCGGGGATCACACAGCGAGTGTCCGGTGACCGCGGAATCGAGTTTGGTGACCGCTCCGATATCGCCCGCGTTGATCTCGCTGACGGCGATCTGCTCTTTGCCACGCATCACGTGGAGCTGACCGATACGCTCATCCTCGTTGGCTTGCACGTTATGCAGGTGACTATCGGATTTCACGACTCCGGAGAACACCCGGAAGTAGGAGATCTTGCCGACGAACGGGTCAGCCACTGTCTTGAAGACCAGCGCCACCGTCGGATCGTTGGGATCGGGATCAACCGACAGCATCTCCCCCTTGGCGTCCATTGCTTCTTCAGGACGTGGGGGCGGGAAGCAACTGACGATGGCATCCAGAATCATTCGGGTGCCCCGGCAGCTCGTTGCGGCGCCGGCCATGACCGGCACCAGTGTGCCGTTGCTGAAGGCATGGCGCATAGCAGCGCGCAGCTCGGCTGTGGTGATCTCTTCATCTTCGAGATAGCGGAGCGTTAGCTCTTCGTCTGCTTCACAGATCCGCTCGACCAGCTCGGTCCGGTACTGCTCGACCTGGTCACGCATCTCATCGGGGATCTCGATTTCGGGGTATTGACCGTTCTGGTCTTCCGGAAAGCCATACGCCGTGTTCTCGAGCAGATCGATGATTCCGC
>SLFF01000149.1 GCA_007124395.1 Thermomicrobiaceae bacterium
CAAACCCTGTCGTGCCGAGAGTGTGGTCGAGATCGACGTGACCAGTGGAATCGCCAGACCGAGTGCATGGGGGCAGGCGATGACGAAGACGGTCACCATACGCTCGATCGCGAAGCTGGAAGGCTGATCGGTCAACAACCAGACGACCAGTGTGATCGAGCCAGCTGCGA
Source organism: Thermomicrobiaceae bacterium (assembly GCA_007124395.1). Classification (GTDB taxonomy): domain Bacteria; phylum Chloroflexota; class Chloroflexia; order Thermomicrobiales; family Thermomicrobiaceae; genus SLMJ01. Next base: position 171 of record SLFF01000149.1, read on the forward strand.
GCGCAACGTAGGTCAGCCACCCTGCCACTCTGTCTGCCAGCGCCTGCGCCCGGGAGCCGGATTCCTGCGCCTGCTGCACCAGTCGCATGATCCCGCCAAGCGCGGAGTTCTCGCCGGTCTTCGTGATCTCAACCCGGAGCGAGCCTTCACCGTTGACTGTCCCACCGATGACTTCATCATCGACTCCTTTGGGGACGGGAACTGACTCGCCGGTGATCATCGCCTCGTTGACGCTGCTCTGTCCCTGTTGAACAACACCGTCTGCTGGAACGCTGGCGCCTGGCCGGACGAGAATGAGATCGCCGGTTTCCAGCTCGTTGGCAGGTACCTGTTGAATCTCACCGTCTGCCCCAATTCGCTCGGCCATGTCTGGAAGCAGTTTGGCCAGCTCTGACAGTGCGCTCTGTGCGCGTCCGATTGCCCGCATTTCGATCCAGTGGCCGAGCAACATGATCGTCACCAGCGTGGCGAGTTCCCAGTAGAGCTGTTCCCCAGGGAAGCCGAGTTCAGTGGCTATCGAGTAGCTGAAGGCAACGATGATCGCCAGCGAAATCAGGGTCATCATGCCGGGCTTGCGGGCCTGAACTTCATGCCAGGCACCCTGTATGAATACCCCTCCGCCGTAGACGAAGATGATCGTCGCCAGGATCATCGGCATCCAAGCCGATCCGGGGAACGCTGGGGCGGTGTAGTCGAACCACTCCTGGATCATCTCGGCATACAGCACCACTGGTATCGTCAGGATCAGCGAGAGCCAGAACTTCGAGCGGAACATCTCCGCATCATGCCCGGCGTGCGCGTCGTGATCTCCGTGTGCGTGGTTATCTTCGCTGTGTTCTTCATGATCGTGATCGTGTTTCATGAGATACTCCGTCTTGGTCTCTTTGATTATACTTATACCCCCTTGGGGTATATATCCATGTTAGCAGGGCCGTCAAGGTTCATCCAGACGGTGAAACGGAGCGAATCATTCGACAAGCGCCGCGCTCGGTGAGGATGTCCCGGGTAAAATGAGTAACGTTTCAACTACTCAAGGCATTGTAAATATAGACGATGTTGCACAATCAGATTCGCGAAAGGAATCACGGTGGACACTCCTGTTGGACGCTCCAGGCGACGCAGACCGCTCCGCGTAGTGCTACCGGTGCTATTGCTCATCGTCATGGGGCTCACCACGCTCCCTCTGGCTTCCGCTCAATCCGGCGTGACCACGATTCGCAACTTCAACACATCCGAAAACGTCATTGTTCTGACGTTCGATGCCGGGTCAGACCGCGGCTACGCTGAGCAAATCCTCAACACGCTTCGGCAGAAGAATGTGAAAGTAACTTTCGGCATGACTGGTGTCTGGGCGCAGGCGAACCCGGATCTTATGAAACGTATCGTCAGTGACGGTCACGATGTCATGAACCACAGCTGGGATCATCCATCGTTCACTGGCGTGTCGACGAATCGCGGACCGATCTCATCGGCTGAACGAGCCAGCCAGCTCAAACGAACTGAAGATCTGGTTTACACGCAGACCGGGTTCCGGATGAAGCCACTATTCCGTCCGCCGTATGGTGATTACGACAACTCGGTACTGGCCGATCTGGCGACGAACGGCTACACCTATAACATCATGTGGACGGTGGACACACTCGGCTGGCAGGGGCTCACCGCATCCCAGATCAACCAGCGTGTCTTCAACGGCGCGACACCAGGTGGCAACATCCTGATGCACGTCGGGGCGGCCTCGCAAGACGGCCCGGCGCTGCCCGCCATGATCGATGGTCTTCGGGCACGTGGATATCGGTTCGCTACGGTTCGGGAGATGGTTGGTCTCCAGGCTCCAGCTCCAACCGAGCGGCACTTCGCTCAGACTGGCTACACGGTAAAGGGTGATTTCCTGAAGTACTGGAACAGCTACGGTGGACTGGCCGTCTTCGGCTACCCTCTCAGTGGTGAGATCAAAACAGACGGTGTCACCATCCAGCACTTCGAGCGGGCTCGATTCGAGCTTCGCCCCGGAACCTGGCCAGCTCGCTTCGACATCCACCTGGGGCTTCTTGGGAGAGAACTAACGGCTGGCCGAAGTGGCGAAGTACCCTTCAAGCCTGTACAGGCGAAGAGCGATGCCCACTGCACCTTCTACCCTCAGACAGGTCATCGGCTTTGTGGCGGATTCCGTGGTTACTGGGAGAAGTACGGCGGGCTGGCGATCTATGGCTTCCCCATCAGTGAGGAGTTCCGCGAGGTCAATCCGGATACCGGGAAGACCTATGTCGTGCAGTATTTCGAGCGCCAGCGATTCGAGTGGCATCCCGGCGAATGGCCGGAACGCATGGACGTCATGCTCGGTCGGGTTGGTGCCCAGAGGATGCGGGAGTAATCAGTCCCGCACCAATAGCGAAACGGCGCTGAAATCACTCAGCGCCGTTTGACATTCGGGTGCATGCGTCAATCGGAGTGTTACAGAGAAGCGACTACGTCAGATTGGACGGGATCATCCGCTCGATGATCACCACATCCAGCCATTCATCGTCCAGTTTAGCGTGCTTCTCATAGACGCCCACTTCCCGGAAGCCCTGTTTCTTGCAGGCGGTCAGGCTGGCCTGATTGAAGAGAAAGACGCGGCTGAGGAGTTTCCAGTAGCCCAGCGATTCGGCCTCGTCGATCAACGCCTTGAGCAACGTCTTTCCGACACCTTTACCGCGGGCATCCCGGTCGATGTAGAACGAGAATTCACCGATACCCGCATAGCACTCCCGGGGTCGATAGAGACTGATCGACGCCCAGCCTACGACCTGGTTCTCGAGCTCGACAACGATGGTGGGATGTCGTTCGGAATCGGTCTGGAGTTTGGTGCGGATATCTTCCTCGGTGCGGGGAGTCGTCTCGAAGGTGGCAATACGTTCGATGATGCCCTGCGTGTAGATGTCGGCGATCTTCGCTGCGTCGTTCAGCGTTGCCCGGCGAATCGTCAACTCGCTCACTGGTGACCCTCTCCACTTTCATGCGTTGTCCGGTCCCGGCAGTATTGTGATGGTGCGATAGTATGAGATCGGTCGGGAGCGGACAAGACCCATCTCGCGGTATAGTGAGAGGATAGGGAGGGTCCAGCACATGCCTGATTCGAACGAGCTTCGACGAGAAGCCGCACATCATCAACACCTGACGCGATGGAATATCGATCCGTTGCACAGTGAGATCCGCTTCAGCATCCGCCATCTCATGATCAGTACGGTCAAGGGGAATTTCGCCTCGTTTCAGGGTGATCTGATCTACGATCACCAGCTGGAACAGCCTGCTGGCGTTGTTGTCGAGATCGAGGCTGGCAGTGTCGAAACCGGTCAGATTCAGCGAGATATCCATTTGCGTTCCGGCGATTTTTTCGATGTCGAGAACTACCCGCACATCCGGTTTGCATCTCGCCATGTGGAATCGATTGGCAACAATCACTACCTGGTTCACGGAGATCTCAGATTGCTTCGCGAAACACAGCAGGTTGTGCTGGACGTGACGTTCGAGGGAATCGGTGAGGATGCCGAGGGGAACCAGCGCGCGTCGTTTTCGGCCACAACCGAGATCAACCGGCACGACTTCGGCCTGACCTGGAACCGTTCCGTGGAAGCGGGTGGTCTGATGGTGGGCGAGAGTGTCCGGATCTATCTCGAGATCCAGGCAGTTCAGCAGTAAGCGATCCCGGACACGCCCCGCCTGACGCCTCAGCTGATGAAGGTTTGCGCCCATGTTGCTCCGACTTGTCACTGGATTGCTCGGCCTGGCGCTGATTCTGTTGGCCACCGCAGCGATTCTCTCTCCCGGTTTCCGGTCCGATGTTTCCTATGTCGCCGGAGATATGACGGACTTCCTGCCCTCGATCGGGGGTGCCGCATCACCCTGGGATTCGGCAATCGAGACAGAGTCTGGAACCCGGATTGGCGTGGTGACGGGAAACGCCCTCAATGTTCGCTCCGCCCCATCGCTGGAAGCTGCCGCCGTGGACACCCTCTTTCAGGATCATCTCGTGGAGGTCTACGAGACGGTCGACGGGGAGACGGTGGAG
>SLFF01000025.1 GCA_007124395.1 Thermomicrobiaceae bacterium
GGCGCTGGTGATCTGTTGCTCGTAGCGATGAGTCCATGAGCGGACGACATTTTCCAGATCGATACCGGCTTCCTGCGCGGCCCCGGCCACACTGATCAGCCGTTCCAGTAGTTCCTGCTCACGCTGATCATCGGCCTCGTTCGTTGTTGACACGATTGCCTGATCCAGTGTCGACGAATCGAGGTTCGCTCTGCGTGATCGCTTCAGTACGCTCTGGAGCCGAGACAACGCGGGCAGAGACAGCGGGATATCCCCGAGTGGCGAGCCCGTCTCAACATTGCCGTTTGCCGCACGTTCGTTCCGCTTGATCTCGTCCCAGGACTGGACCACCGCGTCGGGGGAGTCCGCGTTCTGACTGGCGAACACATGAGGATGCCGGCGAATGAGCTTGTCGATCAGCGTCTGGTTTACATCCTCGAGCGTCATGTTCCAGGTCTCTCGAGTGATCTGAGTGTGCATGAACGCCTGAAGGAGGAAGTCACCCATCTCTTCCTGAATTGCTTTGCGATTCCCTCGCTCGATCGCATCCAGCAACTCATAGGATTCCTCGATCAGATTCTTACTGAGCGACTGATTAGTTTGCTCGATGTCCCACGGGCAACCGCCAGGGGACCTGAGACGCGCGACGATACGCTGCAGGTCATCAGCCGTTCGCTGGTACTCATCGGCCTCAACAGGCGGGATGATCAGGTAGTGAGGGTAAAGTGAAGCCTCTTCACGAACCTGATCGAGCGGCAGAACGACTTGTTCCAGTTCCCCAGTCATTGGAATCAGCCGGACTTCCGTGGTTCGTCGGTACCAGCGACTCGCATAATCTGCCAGAAATTCTCCAGCGCGGGCCGGTGATATCGATGTGATGATCGACGTCTGGGACGTGTTGAATGGAGACTGTCCACCATCGAACGGTGCTGTCCGCGCGCGTTCGATCAGCGTAAGGCCATCGATAAACGCTGGCGGGCCAGTAGATGCCGACAGTAGCTCGGTCAGAACTACGGGCAGTGGCTCGTCGAAGAGTTCAAGGTTGATCTCACCGCGGGCATCGAGTTCAACAAGTGCCTGGATCGTGCGATCACCGAGCATCGGGTGTCCCGGCACGACATATCCGACGTGATTATCAACTGAAGTAGATTCAAGAATCGCGACGAGGTTTGCGGCCCAGTCCGTCGTCCAGAAGTCGGTATCTGTCGAAAGAGGTTCCAGAACGCATTGCTGCCCTGCAGGCTCACCGGGAACCGGTGAACGGGCCACGAACGGGATGTCCGGCAGGTCCGAGATGTGCTCGGCTGAGATAACCGTGACTCGCAACGGGACGGCACTCACGCTTTGCTCATCTCCTTCGAACCACTGCCATTGATGCTCAGCACGGCGAGGAAGGCCTCTTGAGGGATCTCCACGCTGCCGACCATCTTCATTCGCTGCTTGCCCTCTTTCTGGCGCTCGAGGAGCTTGCGCTTACGTGAGACGTCGCCGCCGTAGCACTTCGACAGAACGTTCTTGCGCATCGCCTTGACGGTCTCGCGAGCAATGATCCGGCTGCCGATCGATGCCTGGATCGGGACGTCGAACATCTGCCGAGGGATCAGTTCGCGCAGACGCTGCACGAGATCGCGACCGCGATAATAAGCATCATCCCGATGGGTGATCATCGACAGCGCGTCGACCGGCTGTCCATTGACCAGCAGATCGAGTTTGACAAGATTCGACGCCTGATAGCCAGATACATGGTAGTCGAGGCTGGCGTAACCCTGTGTGCGCGACTTCAGTTGATCGTAGAAATCAACGATCAGTTCGCCCAACGGCACGCCGAACGTCAGGTGCACCCGATTCTCATCGAGATACTCCATGTTCACCAGCTCACCGCGACGAGTGGTGACGAGTTCCATCAGCGCACCGATGTACTGGCTGGGAGAAAGGATCGAGACGTCGGCCCATGGCTCCCGAATCTCACTGACTTCACCGAGGTTTGGGAGCGCCGACGGGTTGTCGATGGCCAGCACCGTCCCGTCGTTCTTGAGAACTTCGTACTCCACGCTCGGGGCAGTGGCCAGGAGGTCGAGATCATACTCACGCTCCAGACGCTCCTGAATGATCTCCATATGGAGCAGTCCCAGGAAGCCACAGCGGAACCCGAACCCGAGTGCATCCGAGGCCTCCGGCTCGAAAACAAGCGATGCGTCGTTCAGCTTCAGCCGATCCAGTGCGTCACGCAACTGCGGATACTCTTCACCCTCGACCGGAAACAGGCCGGCGAAGACCATCGGCTTGGCTGGGCGGTATCCCGACAGCGGCTCGCTGGCTGGATTCTTCCTTAGCGTGATGGTGTCTCCAACTTCGCAATCACCGACATTCTTCAGTCCGGTTGCCACATAACCGACTTCGCCAGCCGTGAGTTCTTCTTTGGTCAGCATTGCTGGACGGAAGATGCCGACGTCGAGGATCTCTGTGTTCTTGTCACGCTGCATCATGTGGATGGTGTCATGTTGAGTCAGTCGCCCGTCAATGACTTTCACGTAGGCGATCACGCCTTTGTACGCGTCATAGTGGGAATCGAAGATCAGTGCCCGCAGCGGAGCGTCGGGATTGCCGGTTGGTGGCGGAATCTGGGCGACAATCGCTTCCAGCACTTCGGCGATGCCGGTGCCGTCTTTGGCCGACGCAGCGAGGACTTCGTCCTCCAGAAGGCCAACCATATTGCCGAGATCCTTCTTGACTTGCTCCGGGTTGGCGTTGGGCAGATCGATCTTGTTGATCACGGCAACCAGTTCAAGGCCGGTTTCTACCGCCAGATGAACGTTGGCCATCGTCTGCGCTTCAATGCCTTGCGCAGCATCAACCACCAGCAATGCGCCCTCACAGGCGGCGAGACTGCGACTGACCTCGTAAGAGAAGTCGACGTGCCCCGGAGTGTCGATCAGGTTGAGCTCGTAGATGTTGCCATCGGCTGCCTCGTAGTCCATACGCACAGCGCGCGCTTTGATGGTAATTCCTTTCTCGCGCTCCAGATCCATGGAGTCGAGAAGTTGCTCCTTCATGTCGCGGTCGCTCACCGTGTGGGTATGTTCGAGTAATCGGTCGGCAAGGGTGGACTTGCCGTGATCGATGTGCGCAATAATGCTGAAGTTCCGTATGAACCGTTGATCCTTCATACTCGCTACCCTGCTTACTCCGAGGCAATAATTTCAAACCACAAGTATACCGGAGTGAGTGTCAGCTCACAGATTATCCGCGAGCGCGACCCGGAATCCGACTTGAGACTCGTTCTATCAGCATGATCAATTCCGGTGCCCGCAGATACCAGGCGGCACAGAGGTAGGTTGCGCCAGCCGTCGCCAGCGCGAACAGGAACAGCCCGATACTCCAGATCGAGCGTCCATCACCCGGATCGGTCGCTTCCGCCACTGGCCCGGCGATCAACAGGGCGACGATCGTCATCACCACGGCGGCTGCCGAAGTTCTCAAAACGGAGAGCAGCAGTGGCGAGCCCAGCCCGCCGATTCGTCGGTACAGCACGAACAGCAATACCGCAGCTTCGATCGAGGTCGTGATCGAAATACTCAATGCCAGCCCGCCGTGCCCGAGTATCGGCGCCAGTAACCAACTCAGCCCAATATTCGCCGCTACGGTGAGTACCGCGGCGATGACTGGCGTCAGGGTGTCCTGCATGGCGTAGAACGCCCGGGTTATGGCCTCGACCACAGCGAAAGCGATCAGTCCGATGGCGAAGTACGCCAGCGCCGTCGCCACGAGCTGGGTTGAATCTGCGGAAAAGGTTCCGAACTGCAGGATCATCTGGACGATACTTTCCCGGAAGACAATCAGGCCGATTGCCGCCGGAAAGGTCAGGAAGATAAGCGGCCCCAGGGCACGGGTCAGCGTCTGTTTCATCTCCTGGTGTTGACCAAGTTCGAATTGCCGGGCCATCAACGGGAAGATCACGGTCGAGAGACTGAGCGCCAGCACGCCATGAGGCAGCATAAACAGCTGATAGGCGTAGTTTAGCGCCGAGACCCGTGAATCACCGAGACGAGACCCGAAATTGGTCATGACGATGATGTTTACCTGAAACGCCGCCTGACCAATGATGCGTGGTGCCATCAGTCGAGTAACAGTGCCAAGGCCTTCTGTCCGGAAATTGAACGATGGCCGAAAGCTCCAGCCGCGCAGAGCCAGATCAACGAACTGCACGGTTGCGTGTGCCGCGGCTCCGACGATTAC
>SLFF01000376.1 GCA_007124395.1 Thermomicrobiaceae bacterium
CGTGCTTACAAAGGTCAGGCAGAGACGGGCACCACTCCGCTTTCGTCTCTATGTGCGCACCGGCGACCGGCGCTTGTTGTTCTGCATGAACGTACCATGTGAACGAACATCAGATGAAGATGCAACCACGGAACCGTAGACACGTTAAAGAAATACAGATATTGTTTAAGCAGGCAGATTGTCTGTAAGAAACTAACAGGTGGTCTGGTCTGGACCGGTCGGAGTACGAACCACTGGTCTGGCAGTTGTTCGACCTGGCTGGCCGCTATCCGCTCGAGTATGAGCGCAGAAAGGGGGGAGCGCGCATCGTTGAAAACGGATCCCGCATCCGTGCGGAGATCGGGGCCAGATTAAGTCAGGCTTGTTCCCTCAATCACGTTCATGTGTTCATTATTCCCTCAGAAGGGAGCTCGTTCGTGAATAAGCGTTCTCTCAGAATTATCCTGGCTATGGGTCTCATTCTTTCGGCGTTTGCCGGGATGATGGGAACGGCATCAGCCGATCAGGAGCCGTCTGACGGTATTTTCTTCCCCTGGATTCCCAACGGGGAAATGCTGGATGGCACCGGGCCATGGCATGGCACGGTAACGATCCAGAACCTCGAGTCGGCCGCAATCAATCTCTACGCCTATGTCGGCGACGGGTCATCGACAAACGCATATGCTGATCCAGAGGTTGTGGCCAACGTTCAGGCACATGCCTCGGTGACATTGACGGCGGCTTCGCTGGACATTCCAAGTCCGGGAGCCAGCGTGCATGTCTTCGGCCTCACGCCGGTGGGCAACGCGGCATTGATTGCCGGTTCGTCGAAGAACGTGAGCCCGGTCCCGAGCAGCAATGCCAAGACCAGTTCGGCCCACATTGTGGTCGATGGCTACACCGGTATGACCGACGATCAGGTCAACACCAATGACTTCCATCAGATTCTGCCGATCGTGCAGACAAACAACGGCTGGAACACCAAGATCCGCATTGCCAACTTTGGTGTGGAAGCCAACCCGAACCCATCCTCGTCATTCACGGTGACGCTGTACGAGGCTGGTGGCCAGGGTGCTGCTGGTGGAAGCTCCGGTGAGTTCTCCCAGCTGCTTCGCCGTGGTGGCGTCTGGACGCTCGATATCGGCTCGGCTCCGGGCATTCCGGAAGGCTGGGTTGGCTCGGCCTACATCACATCCAACCAGCCGTTCGGTGCGATTGCCGAGCGTGTGAAGCCGTCCACCGACATGTTGATCACCAACGTGTCGCGGCCGGTGGAGCAGGCGACAAGCCAGCAGTTCGCCCCACTGATCTTCAAGAGTTACAACTTCTGGAACACTGGAATCAGTATCGCCAACACTGACCCGAACAACTCCAACACGGTGACGATCAACTACATCACCTCGGGTGGTAGCGTGATCGGGGTCGATCAGTTGACGATTCCGGCCCGTGGTATGGAGTTCGTCTACACACCGGGCAACCAGGATCTGAACCTCGGTGGAGTGCAGGGCTTCGTTGGCGCCGCGGTGCTGACTGGTACCACCACGCTCCACGCGGCGGTTGATGAGGTCAAATACTTCGGCAACCTGCCGGATGTTGGACACGCGATGTCCTACGTCACGCAGCCGGATCCGGCTGTTGAGGGCGAAGCACTGGCACTGCCGCTGGTACAGAAGGGCAACCCGAACACCGGCCTGGGCGATACCAGTGGTGTCCAGTTGTTCAACACATCGGCGGGCCAGCAGGTCAACTTCCACGTCACGTTCTATGACTCGACTGGTAACACGGTGGCACCGACGTTGAACACGCCGTTGTCCGGTCAGCTGTCGCCACATGCCGGGTTTACCCTGTACACGCACAACCTGACGGAGATGCCGGCTGGCTTCCAGGGCTCACTGGTGATCGATGTCACCGGACCTGGCGGACTGGCGGCGGTATCCAACAACGTGAACTACGACGTCGGCGGTGACGGGTCGGTTGCCTACAACCTGATTCGCACGACGACTGGCGGCGTGCCACGCACCGCAGTTTCGTTCACGATCGATCCAGAAGAGGCGACCAACAGCCTTGGCGAGGATCACGACCTGACGGTGACGGTCTTCGATCAGTTCGGTGACGAGTTGCCGGACGCCAACGTGAGTTTCTGGGTCAACAATGGCCCGAACCAGGGTGGCGACTCCGATAATCCGCTCTTCACTGGCACAACCGATGGCGATGGCGAAACCGTCTTCACCTGGGGATCTACTGAGACCGGCACGGACGAGTTCGAGGTCGAGGTCGAAGGCGTCGCTGAAACCCAGACTGGAACCAAGGAATGGGTCGAAGGCGACCTGGAGATCGAGCTGCTACTGGCTGAGTGGGACCAAAATGGCGATAACGGCCAGGTAGCCACACTGCTGGTAAATGGCGGCCCGGATCTGACGATCTTTACTCCGCCAAACCCGGGTGGTGCTGGGCCTGAACGCTATGTCCGAACCTACGCCCGGGTGACCAACGAAGCTGGTTTTGTTTTCACCGACAAGACAGTGGTCTTCGATACCGATGGCGGTGATGTCAACGTTGGCGAGGGCTGGTGCCCGAGCGTACCGGCAACACCAGGGGACTGTGGTTTCAACCAGGGAACCATCAATCCGCACACCGTTGCAGTCGACCCAGTCGATGGCCTGGCGAAAGCGGTATATCGCCGACGCGGTGACGACAACCCGGTAAGCATCTACGGTGTCGTCAACATGCGGGCTACCATCCAGGGCACCACGATCTCCGATACCAAATCGGTTCAGTGGTTGCGAGAGAACGGGTAAATCTAGAATCTTCAGAGTTGAAGGTGATCACCACTCTCTGATCACTATCGCGGGACCCCGACTTTGGTTGGGGTCCCGTTTTTTGTGTGTCAGAACAGCCCATTCCTGATAGCATTTCCTTCTGACTCTGGTCTATCGGGTTCGTGCCTGTACGAAAGAGATGGGTTCTCAATTGAAGCGCGTATTCCAACTCGGAACACTCCTGATCATCCTCATGCTGGCCTTGGCGGCATGTACCAGTGATGACGATGCCGCATCGGATGATGCCAGCGATGATGTCGAGGCTACGACGACTGAAGCGCCGGTCGAAACCGACGACGAGGCGGCCGACGAGGTCGCTGTGGCCGATGACACGGCCGCGGACGATGCTGCAGCCGATGATGCGGAAGCCACTGCTGACGACGAGGACGCCGCGCCAGCCGAAGACGAGGATGACCCGATTACGCTCGATCCACCGACGATCCTGCTTGTTACCGACGATGACGAGCAGGAAGGGAGTGTTGGCGCATTCTTCTGGATTCACGACCGGACTGGGCTTGCTGCCGAAGCCGGGCAGGCCTATTTCGAGGTTCCCGAGGAATCGCTGGTGGTTGCCAGCGGTGATGAGGTGACGATCGAGGTCGATTTCGAAGATTATCTGCCACATGAGACCAACGTAATGGCCTATGACACCGATGAAGGCGAGATGGACGAAGACCGGGTGACGATCGACTGGGAACCGGTGGAGACGTTCGAACTCGGTGAGGATGCCGAATCCTGGACGGCCGATCTGGAGCCAGGCGACTACTACATCGTCCTGAACACGATCTGGCCAACCGAAGGCGACTGGCACCGTGATCAGGAAGTCGATTACCGCTTCTTTATCACTATCGAGTAGCACTAGACCGCTGCACAACTCACCACGGATATCCGCCCCGATGCCTGGCATCGGGGCATCCTCTTGCTCAACAGGGGTTGACAGCCTGTCCAGCAGATCTGATACTGCGCATGGGTCAATCCCGGGATACAGTTCAAACTCTTGCATCGCGCTCTTCGGGTCCTGTACGGGTCGTTCGGCATGCGTTCCTGTTTCGCTATGCCGCTGTGACGTCAGCTACACGTACATGTAAATGCGCGGGTGACTTCGTAGCCATCCGCCCGATTGGAGCGGCAGTGTGCGGCTGGTTGGTATCTCGCTCGCGCTCGTGATTCTGTTGCTGGCAGGAAGCGACGCGACATCGCCTCGTTCGACGAGCGCAGAACCGGATGATCCGGTCCTGTTCGACGCCATCTATTTCCCCTGGGTACCCCACGGACATCAGATCAACGAGACCGGCCCCTGGCATGGCTCGATCACCGTGCAGAACATCGATGTCGATCACCGGGCGAAGTCGGTCCGGGTCTGGCTGTTCGATGGCCGGACGCTGCAGCAGATCGCCCTCGA
>SLFF01000035.1 GCA_007124395.1 Thermomicrobiaceae bacterium
ACCACTTATCTTCATGATCGGCTGCGGTCACGTTGAAGATGGCCAATGGAATTTCGAATGTTTCGTTGCCGATGCTATCGACGTTTCGAGCGAAGCGAATATCATAGGTAAGTGGCTCCTATACATGACCGGTGTGAGTAAGCGAAAATTTGTCAACTTGGAGTCAACTCCTGTTGTTCACTGGTCTCAAGCCGAGCCAAGTTCATTTGAAATAGCATACAACTCAGCACGTTCACGCCATTCCGCAGAATCGTGGCCAGACCTGAAGTGGTTCGACTTCTGGAAACACGTAATAACAGCGGAACCTGTCGCCGTGAGAGGTGCTATGGGATTCGGGCTTAAAGAGTTTGCTAACGCGCTTCACTCGCATGGACTCATCGAGAGCCATTGGGAAGGCAGCTCGCTCGATGGCCTTGGCGCAATGACCGGTGCGTGGTGGTGTCATGAAAAGGCGGTACGCCGTGGACTACCGCTTTACGACATCGACCTGACTCGGGACATAGCCAGATATAACGAAATCGATTGTCGCGTCATGATGGAGACGGTGAAGTATCTTAGGGAAAATCACTAGGAAGAGCCGCAAGAAGTTCATATATTGAGCCGATAGCCGAAAGAATTACGGCAGATCCCGTTCGGTCGTCTGTGTGCTCAAAGCCGCCGTCCAGCAGGTACAACTCTCCACTCGTGCCTATCATCGAGTTCTCAAACTCGCCCGCACCATCGCCGATCTCAACTCCGCCGACCACATCGAGACATCGCACCTGGCCGAGGCGCTGCAGTACCGACCGAGGGAGTGAGGGTAGCATGTGGAGTACGGCCAGAGGCTCTGGCCATTACAGCGCGAGCGGAGGATTTTTCAGAACCGTAGCGGACGGGCACGAGTTGTTGCCCGATACAACCTGGTTCATTACAATTGCCGGGAATTTTTCGCGGCTCGGATACCAGAGCCTCACAACATCGAGCAGGCTTGGAACAACTGTCAGAACGCTACACAGTCAACTGGGATCTCCTCAGCAACATCGGTGATTCAGCGCCGTGATCTTTGAAGACCACTCAGCGCACGGCACAATCGGCGCACTGATTTACGTGGCGACCATCGTCGTATGGTTGTTCGTATGGCACGTGGCCGACGGCTACAACCTTATGAAAAGCCGGGTAAAGCCACTCTGGATTCCCTTCGTGCTGGGGCTCTTCTTCCTGGCGATCAACGCGATCCTTGTGTTCCTGTTCGACGATATCGGGACATCCGACTACGAGGAAAGCCGCTTCGTATTCATCGATTCACGTGCGATGCTGGCAGTTCAGGCTCTCGCGGCGGTCCTTATTGTGGCGACCATCGTCTATGGACTGACTGTCCGACGTCTTCCGTTGGAGTTCATCCGGTTCATGGTTTATTCAGTGGTATCCATCCTGGGACTGGTAGCCCCGATCGTCTGGATTCCCGAGGGTCTAACGTCTGGCTTCTTTCTGTTGCGACACTTCCAGAACGCGGCGTTGATGGTCGGGTTGTTCCTATGTGTTGCAGGCATCATTGTGATGCTTAGTGACCTGCTTTCTCACGGCGAAGCTCAGGTTGTGCTCGACCCTCGCGAGCTATTGGATAACGAGAAAGCCGCGGAGAACGACTCTTCGAAGTAGTACCGCCCTCATTGGCATTGACCGGATTGCAGGTTTCCGCACTGCGAATACCAGTCACCCTCATCAAGCACCGAAATCCGGGCCAGATCGTGTGATCAGTCGAGGTCCAGGTACCATCTCGAGTGCCGCCTCGCAGGTCTGCCGGCTTCCACCCTCGATTCAGGCACGAGAGTTCGCCCCGGATAATGAAACAACACCCCAAACAACACTTTCGTGTCGACGCCGGGATCCTCCATACACGTAGTCTTGGACCAACGGAAACGAATATGGTGATGATCTCATGAGGCCAGGGCAAACCACGATATCCGACAGTTACGGAGACTGATGATGCAGAGTCTGCATAAGATCGGCGGCGCGTCGGCACTGATAATGGCCGTCACGTGGATGGTGGGGTTCGCAGTGTTTCTCGGTGTGCTGGCACCTGCAGGGTACTTTGACGAGGGTATCGAGCCGGTCGAGAAGGTAGCGATCATTGCGGACAATCAGGCAATCGTGTCCCTGAGCTATCTGATCCCATTTGTGGTGTTCGGAATCTTTCTCGTCGTTCTTGCGCTGGCGCTCTATGATCGACTGAAAGCCAGTTTCACAGCCGTGGCGCAAACGGCGACCATCATCGGGCTCATCTGGGCGGGCCTGGTGATTGCCAGCGGCATGGTCGCAAATGTTGGCATTAGCAGAGTGATTGATCTCAACAACAGCGACCCGGCCCTGGCGGGATCGGTCTGGCTAGCAGTTGAGACAGTCGTGCTCGGATTGGGCGGTGGGAACGAGGTTGCCGGAGGCGTGTGGGTGTTGCTCATCAGTTGGGTAGCCTGGCGGACCCGGGAGCTACCCAGGGCACTGAACTACCTTGGCATGGTGGCCGGCGTTGCGGGAATCATCACGGTGGTACCACTCCTCGACGTCCTCGGAGCGGTAGAAGTGTTCGGACTTGTGTTCGGCCTGGGGGTTCTGGTCTGGTTTGTCTGGCTGGGAATCGTATTGCTGCGCGAGCACCCGGGCCAACGCGTCGCAGCCGACCACGTTCGCGAAGAACCGAAGTTAGTATAGCCGCGACAAATTCCACCTGATCGATCAATTGGCATTTTCCTGGACAGCCCTTGCTCGAGGTTCACTCGGGTTGGCTGAGTCGTTTCAGGATTTTCCGCGGCGATGGCAATCCGCGAGCAGTTGGTCTGGAAGCTCTGACTACCCACTTCAGCACCTCACTGGGTAATCTCACCTATTTCACGAATTCAGCTTCTGAATGGGTGATTCCCACGATGCTGCCTGCCTCGAATTCGACCATCCTGTGAAAACAGTTGCCCATCTGCGCGAACACAGGTTCGGTGGTCGAAGGGGGAGTCATGAATACCCGGTTGATTGTCATCACGCTATTCTTCGGCGCGTTTGTGGCCAACATGAACGCATTCGCGCTTGGACCGTTTCTCGCGCTTATCGCCGACGATATCGACAGTACAGCCCCGATCGTCGGCCAGGCAGTCACCGCCGCCCTCATTGCCGGAGCGGTCTTTGGTCTGGTTCTGGGCCCGATGGGAGATCACTACGGGCTCCGGCGACTTCTCTTCTGCGCGGCGCTGCTGGCTGCCGCTTCCGGTGTTGGAACCTCGCTTGTGTTCGACTTCTGGAGCCTGGTACTGACGCGCATACCCGGTGGGATTGCCGCTGGAATGATCCTGGGGCTGGGGATCAGTATTATCAACACGCGGATCCCAGAGGAAGAACGAAGAAGTGCGATCGCCTGGGTCGCCAGCGCTGGCGCGCTGGCGGCCATATTCGGCGTTCCGCTCCTGGCGCTGATCGGGGATCAACTCTCCTGGCGTGCCGGCTTCTGGCTCATCGGATTCCTGGCGCTCGTCTTGTCAATTGCGTACCTGCGACTCGTGACCCCGGACCCGCCAGTTCCGGACGAGCAATTCCAGCTCTCGGGGATCTTCGGAACCTATCGGGAGATTCTGAAGGACACACGGATGACCGGGCTGCAGATCGGCAATCTCCTGTGGTCACTGGTCTGGATCGGAACCTTGACGTACTTCGGCGCCTATCTGATACAGGAGATGGGCGTCGCGGTAAGCACAGTCGGCTACCTGTACATGTTGGGCGGTGCCTGCTTCTTCCTGGGAACCCGTGCCGCGGTCCGGCTTGGGGAGGTCTGGTCACTAAAATCCGTGATGATTCCGACCGGGTTCATACTGGGGATGGCAGTGATGTTCATATACAGTGTCTCCACAACCATGGCAGCAGTCGCAATAGCGGTCGCGCTATTGGCTGCTGCCGGTGGGATTGGACTTCCGGCCATTACGATCCTGATATCCGAAACGGCGACCGGGGCGCACGGAACTGTCATGATGCTGCGCCAATTTACCTGGGGGATTGGCTCAGCGCTCGGCGCGGCCAGTGGTGGGGTTTTGCTGGCACTCGGTGGATATACGGCGCTCGGCGCGGGATTCGCCGTGAGCGCACTTCTGGCTGTCTCCTCGGTACTGATTGCTCTTCGTCCCGTGACTGACAACAGGCCACATCCTGCTGCCAGTCAGGACCAGCCAGGATGA
>SLFF01000491.1 GCA_007124395.1 Thermomicrobiaceae bacterium
TCCTGGCTGAGGCCGGGGTATTCGACGATGTCGATGCGGCGATCATGATCCACCACGGTGGAGACAAGACCGGCGCCCCGAGCGAGTATCCAGACGGCACCTGCCTGGCCGTTGCCCACCTTGATCTGGAGTATTTCGGGCAGACGGCTCACGCCGGGATGGATCCATACAACGGACGAAACGCCCTCAACGGACTGATTCACTTCTTCAGTGGCGTCGACTCACTTCGCCAGCACGTTCATATGGAAACCCGGCTGCACGGAATCATCACCCACGGTGGCGATGCCGCGAACGTTGTTCCCGGCTATGCGGCAGGCAAGTATTACGTGCGGGCCGCCAGTCGAGAGCAGGTTGAAGATGTCCTGGCCAAGGTCAAACAGATCGCCGAGGCAGCGGCCGCGATGACGATGACCGAGCTCAAACTTACCGAGCATCCAGTCTGCTTCGACATGCTCCCGAACTACGAGATGGGCAAGCGCTACAACGCGAACATGGAAGAAGTCGGCCTGACACTGAACGGTGGTCGGGAAGGTCGCGCTTACCACTCGACCGACTTCGGGAACATCAGCCACATGTTGCCGTCGGTATCCGGCATGTATGCGATTAGCGAAACCCCGATCCCTGGTCATTCGCAGGAAGTGGTCGATTGCTCCGGCTCTGAATACGGCTACGAGCAGTTCATCAAGGTATCCAAGGCGATGGCGCTGACCGTGTTCGATCTTCTCTACGAGAAAGAACTGATGGACGGCGTGAAGAAGGAGATCGCGGAGCGGGATAGCTAGGCGGCTATTACCTCAAGGGCAATTCCGGGGCATTTGGCCCTCACCCCCGGCCCCTCTCCAGATCCTTCGGCTCCGCTCAGGACAGGCTCTGGGAGAGGGGGGATGATCACACGTTCGGTAGGGGGTGCTACAGATCACTCTGGGCGACTACTCTTCCGCACGGCTGTAGATGTACAGCGCAATAGCCACCCCGGTAATCAGCACAGCGTAGTAAATGTGTGGTGTCCAGATTTGAATGATCTGAACCGCTGAGACGTCACCACCCCGGGCATCGCTAAGCGTTAGTTGCGCCAGGGCGAGATTAATCGCGAAGGCAATCATCGCCGCCACGCCGACGAATTTTCGAAGCGCCAGTGAGCGCCGCACATTCGACGTCGTGAATGACGGAGGGCCACCTCCTTGACCTTGACCAGAAGCAGGCGTGTCGGACGCATCGGACTGCGAATCTGGCCGTCGAATGGGGTTCAGCATCAGGGACTCCCGTTGAGTGCACGTTTCGGCGTCGCGTGCTACTACAGTAGCCTGTGAACGGGAACACAGGTATTCCCGCTGACATTTGCCAGCGGAAATCAAATTCGAAACCAGGGGAGGGCGGTATAATCCCGGTACACTCAATCTTCCCGTCGTTTCGTCTCTCACACGACAGGAGCGCGATCATTTCCACACCAGACGTCACCTCCCAATCACCAGCTACAACATTTGTTGTCGGGACAGCTGGACATGTTGATCATGGCAAATCAACACTTGTTCAGGCGCTAACGGGTATCGATCCGGATCGGCTGGCTGAAGAAAAACAACGCCAGCTGACGATCGATCTCGGCTTCGCCTGGTTCGAGCTTCCATCAGGTCAGCAGGTCTCGGTCGTCGATGTTCCCGGCCACGAGCGGTTCATCAAAAACATGCTCGCCGGTGTCGGGGGAATCGACGCTGCGCTGCTGGTGATCGCGGCCGACGAAGGTCCGATGCCCCAGACCGAAGAACACCTCGATATTCTCGGCCTGCTGGAGGTCGAACGCGGGCTGGTGGTGCTGACCAAAATCGATATGGTGGAACCCGAGTGGCGGGAACTGGTAGTCGAAGAGATCCGTGAACGGCTGCAAGGCACATCGTTCGCTAATGCCCGGATGATCCCAGTTTCGGCCATAACTGGTGACGGCATGGACGAACTCCGGACAGCGCTTGATGAACTCCTCGCCGGTATTCCGCCGCACACCGAAACCGGGAAACCGAGGCTGCCGATCGACCGGGTCTTCAGCGTCACCGGCTTTGGCACCATCGTCACCGGCACACTTCTCGGCGGCCCGTTGACGGTCGGGCAGGAAATCGAGCTTCAACCGTCTGGCGTTCGCACGCGAGTCCGCGGCCTGCAGAGCCACCAGCAAAAGGTGGAGACCGCCTACCCCGGCAGGCGCACCGCCGTAAACCTCACCGGAGTGCCGATCGACAACGTTTCTCGTGGAGAAGTCATTACCGCACCGGGATGGCTGCGACCCACCACGATGCTCGACGCCCGGGTTCGGGTTGTTGAGAATGCGCCGTTCCCGCTGGAACAGAATGACGAGGTCGATTTCTTCGTCGGGTCATCGGAGACGGTCGCCCGGGTGACGCTGCTCGATAGCGAACGCATTGAACCAGGGCAGGACGGCTGGATCCAGATCCGGTTCCCGAAACCGGTGGCAGCGGTCCGTGGGGATCGGTTCATTGTTCGCCGACCATCCCCGAGCGAGACGATCGGTGGTGGGCTGGTTATCGATCCCCACCCGCGTCGTCATCGGCGGTTCCGCAAGGAGGTCATCGAGGGCCTCGAAGCGCTGGCATCCGGATCGCCCGAAGAAATTCTTCTGCAAACGCTGGGAAGTCAGCCAGCCGAGCTGCGGGAACTCTATCGGACGATCACTCTCCCCGAAGATGACATCCGGCAGGCAGCCTATAACTTGCTCGCCAGCGAAGACATCATTCACCTCAAGCGAGGGGCGAACGAAGACAGCACCCTGGCGCCATCGGATTTCCTGATCGCCTGGGGACCGTATCGCGATGTTCTCGATCGAATCCAGAAACTGCTCGGCGAGTACCATCAGAAGCACCCGCTCCGGAAAGGCATGGCCAAGGAAGAAGTCCGCAGCCGTATCGATATGCCACAGCGGGCCTTCGAGGAAGTGATCGCCCGGGCAGCCGACGCGGGAGCGATTGTGGACGAAGGCAATGTGATTCGTCGACCGCAGCACGAGATCCGATTCACACCGGAACAGCGGCAGCGGATCGACAAGTACCTCGCCGCCCTACACGCCGCACCATTCTCACCGCCATCGCCGGGAGAGTCTGGTCTGGATCTCGATCTGGTGATGGCGTTGTCCGAGACCGGTGAAGTGGTCCGCATCGACGACAGCATCGTATTCACCCGGGGCGCCTTCGATGATATGCGTCAGCAAGTGCTGGATCTGATCGACAAGAACGGCAACATCACCCTGGCTCAGTTCCGGGATCACTTCAGCACATCCCGAAAATATGCCCAGGCGGTGCTGGAGTATTTCGACAACCAGCGAATTACCCGACGTGTTGGCGACGAGCGAGTCCGCAGTGTCAACGCCTGATCGCCGACCAGTCTTCCTGTCGCCACACTATGACGACGCCGAGCTCTCATGTGGAGGCACGCTGGCAACGCTGGCCGATGCCGGAGCCCGCCCGCTGATCATCACGATCTTCGGCGGGGAACCGACCGGCGAACTCAACGAGTTTGCTCGGCAGATGCACGAACTTTGGGGGTTCGGACCGCAGGATGCGATTGCCCAACGCCGGGAAGAAGAAGCCTGTGCGGCGGACATCCTCGAGGTCGAATCACGCTGGCTCGATCTTCCAGACGCAATCTACCGCGAAGAACGCTACCTGAACGACGATCACCTCTTCGGAGCAATTCACCCGCGAGAGGCAACCCTCTTCCGGGATATTCGCGACGCCCTGTTCCAGCTGCTCGACAGCCTCGAAATCGAACCAGACGCGTTCTTTTGCCCGATCGGGGTCGGCAATCACGTCGATCACCAGCATGTACTGGCAACCGCGCAGACCCTGACGTTCCGGGGGCACGAGGTCATCGCCTGGGAGGACTATCCCTACGCGGGAGATCCTGGCGTCGATGTCGAAACACTGGCGAAGCGGCGATCAGACGGCGTCCCGGAGATACGTCCATTTGATGAAGCGGCCATGCAGCAGAAGATCGCAGCAATAAACTGCTACCGCTCGCAACATCCGGTCATCTTCCGCTTTCAGGGAGATCCCGCCGAGGCGACCCGGGCCTACGCCGAACGCATCGGCAACGGGAGCCCGGCCGAACGTTTCTGGCCCCTGCGTTCGCCGATGTAGAGACATTTATGTCCTCCCCTCTCCCAGAGCCTGTCCTGAGCTTGCCGAA
>SLFF01000161.1 GCA_007124395.1 Thermomicrobiaceae bacterium
GGGCCAGTTCCTGCGTGCAATTCATTAGGGAAGTCAACGTGGACCGAGAGAGGCGCCGGGCGGATTCGAACCGCCGATCAGAGTTTTGCAAACTCCTGCCTTGCCGCTTGGCTACGGCGCCATTTTTCGTCTGGCGCAAGAGGAATTCTACCCTATCGGCTGTGCTGCCGCTAGCACCGCTGACCAGGTCACCAGAACGACCCGTCGAAGACTGAGGGCTCTTGAGAAGCCTGTCGCTCAGCGAGATACAGCCAACCGGTCCATCACCATCTTGAGATCTGCGACGACGTCAGCATATCGTTCGTCACGGGATGTGGTTCGGCGAAGCAGGAACGACGGGTGGTAGGTCACCATGGTGTCGATGCCGAGAAACCCCTCGAGCCAGTGGCCACGAAGGTCCTTCATGGTGACTGATTTGCGGCCGAGAATCGCCCTGGCGGCGGTCGCACCCAGACAGACGAGCATTTCCGGCTTCACCAGTTCCAATTCGCGCTCGAGCCAGGGAAGAAAGTCATCGAACTCAGCCTGAGTCGGCGGGCGATTGCTCAAACGCCCGTTCTTCTCAATCGTTGGGCGACGCTTGACGACGTTGGTGACCCAGACCGACTTGCGCTTTAGCCCGGCTTCCTCCAGGAGCTCGTTGAGAACTTTTCCGGCAGGCCCAACGAACGGGCGTTCGGCCTTGTCTTCCTGCGCTCCAGGGGCTTCGCCGATGAGCACGACCTCGGCCTGCCGGTTGCCCTCACCCAGCACGAGATTCGAACTGGAACGTGCTCCGAAGCCCTCGATCGCTCTCCGTAGATCCTGCTCGAACTCAGCCCATGCCGCACTACTCATAAGCGTTTAATCCGTCCACGTTGCTCAGAGAGAGACAAAGCCCTGATCGGTCACTCGCGCTTCGGGAATCACCGACAGCGCCATGAATGACAGCAACCCGAACGGCGAGGGCACCGTGCTGCCGAACTGACGCGCAAGTTCTTCGATTGACTCGTAGTCGCTTGTGACCTGTTCCAGCGGCTGATCGGACAGGATCCCGGCTACCGGCAACGGAAGTCGGCCTCGGACCATACCCCCGTCAACAGCAGCCAGCCCACCCTGCATCTCGACGACCGCTTCGATGGCCGCGAGCATATCGGCGTCATTGGTCCCGATCACCACGATGTTGTGAGCGTCATGGGCAATCGATGTCGCCAGCGCACCACGATTCAACCCGAACCCGCGAATCAACCCGACGCCGACGTTTCCAGTGGCGTTGTGTCGTTCGACGGTGGCGATCTTCAGCAGGTCGCGCTCGACGTCGGCGACGATGGCGCCATTCTCGATCGTCGGCTGAACATCGAACTTGCGGGTTACGATCTGTCCGGGGATCGCTTCGACCGCCGGCATAGTGTCACCTTCCGGAAGCGGAATCTCCAATGACTGCTCCGTCACTGGCTGGATCCGGACTGAATTGAGAAGTGTGTCCGGCACGGGGGCGGAGATGTCGAACAGCGGCTTGCCGTTCTCGGAGACAATTTCGCCCTGATAGAAGACGGTTGACGGGCGAATATCGTCGAGCGATTCGAAGAGAACCATGTTCGCCTGGTAGCCCGGCGCGATCATCCCATGGCCAGTCAGTCGCCAGTACTCAGCCGTGTGCAATGTCGCCATTCGAATTGCCCGGATCGGATCGAGACCGTTGGCAACAGCTTTCCGGATCACGGCGTCCATGTGCCCATCGTGCATGAGCGTGGCGCAATCTCGGTCATCGCTGGCGAAACAGCAGCGCGGATAGGTATCGTCGTTCACCAGTGGCAACAGGTCGACCAGGTTGTGCTCCGTGGAGCCCTCCCGAATCATGATCATCAGCCCACGGCGCAGCTTCTCCCGGGCTTCTTCGAGTTCGGTCGACTCATGATCCGATGTCATACCGGACCCGGCGTAGGCATTGATCAACTTGCCTCGAACGCCCGGTGCATGACCGTCTCGTCTGGGCGCATCGAGCTGCAGACGGTCGAAGATCGACTCATCACCGCCCAGCACCCCCGGGAAATTCATCATCTCACCGAGGCCGACTACCCGCGGCAGCCCCAGCCCTTCGGCAATGGCCTCAGTGGTCATCTCGGCACCAGCGGTCTCGAACGGGCTGGCTGGAACACACGAAGGAATCGTGAAAAACAACGACACCGGCAGGTTCTCGGATGCCGCCATTAGTGCCTTGATTCCGTCCAGCCCGGCGACGTTAGCGATCTCGTGCGGATCGGTGACGATGGCCCCCGTACCGCACGGCACCACCGCTTTCGCGAACTGATCCATCCAGAGCAGGGAGCTTTCGACGTGAACATGACCGTCGATGAATGATGGTGCGAGGTAGGCGCCAGCCGCGTCGAACTCAGCCGATGCCTCGGGATAGTCACCTACTCCGGCAATTCGGCCGTCGTGGATGACCACATCAACGTCTTCGATCTCATTACTGGCGACATTTACGACTCTGGCATTCCGGATCACCAGATCGCCGGCCGTCTTCCCTTGCGCTACGTCTAGAAATGATCGCCACTGTTCAACCATCTTGAGCTCCTGCCCGGTAATTCGCCTCGAGTCCACCGTGTCGACATACGCATGAATCGTCTAGTCGAGAAGTCGCCGCTCGGCCTCGCCCAGCAAGTCGTTCAGCATATTGAGCAACTGCATCGCGTATTTCGGGATGTGGAGAATGTCTTCGTATGGAACCCTCGTCGAAACACGCGCCCCGACTCCGTGTTCCTGTTCATCCCACCAGAGCTCTTCACCATCACCCACCAGACCACGGGCGATGGCTGGCATCACGATCCGGGCCCGGCGCTCAAGCGCATGAAAGCGTCGCTCGTTCTGCTCTTCCCAGAAGAGCCCCGGAGACGTATCCCAGGCTTCCAGGACGTAGACGCCACCGCCCAGCCGGACATCGACGTGCCCCTCATCGGTATCGATCGATACCGACCATCGGTTCTGATCATCGATGTGCGGATAGGCATAGAATCCGGCGTCGCTGAGCGTCTGGACAACGCGCTCCAGCATCAGTTTTGGCGTTTGTGGCTGGTCGTGAGCTCCTGCGCCGTTTGCGCTCATTCATCTCGCTCCACTGTTGAATTATCTATTGCTTCACCTCGCTCGAGGACCTGACGCAAAGCGCCGATCATCACATCGACGGTTGCCAGTGTATGCGGGTCCAGATCGTCTCGAGCATGAAGCTCGACACCAGGAACCACTTCCCACCGTCGCCAGCTGCGCGAAATCGGTGCCGCTGGAGCCGGTGCAACGGCCGACGGGCGCGTCTCTTCAAGTCGATCGCGGATCTCGTCCAGACTGAGATTCACCTCACGAAGTGTCAGGATCTGCTGCAGAAGTCGATAGTGTTCGCTCGTATAGTATGAGGCTCGTCCGCGGCCGACGGGAGGTGGAAGCAGGTTCTGTTGGACGTAGTACCGGATACGCCGGGGAGGCACACCAAGACGGTCGGCGAGCTGCCGGACGGTCATCACATCAGCTGTACGATGATCTTCAGGCTGCACGCTGACTTCCGGCTCCCCCCAGATGCGGATTCGATCAGTTCAGTCAGCAAGTATAGAGTGCAATGCCGAACATCGCAGAGCTACAGGCCGAGTGACGCCTGACCGGATGGTCGGAAATCGATCACTTCCAGTGTGACCGACGTCCTTCCGCGAAAGGTATTCGGACGCAAGGAGACCGCGAGATCGACCGAAGCGCACCCATCCAGCTCAACCAGACGACCTCCACCACTGAATGCAACCGCCTGCAGGGTCACCCCGTCACGGGACTGAACATTGAACCGCAAATGGGCCCGATCCCGGCTGAGCTTTGCATCGAAGACCAGCAGATCCCGCAACAGAAACCGTGGTGCCGGATTGCCGTGCCCGCATGGTTCCAGCGCGTCCAGCTCCGAGACAAGATCCATCGAGACCAGTGCCGGATCCAGCTCAGCATCCAGGCTCAGCGATGGCAATGGTGGCTGGGCTCCGACCTCCCTGGCGAAGATCTCATTGATCGGATCGGTGAAATCGCCGATGCGGTTGGTCTCGATTGTCAGGCCAGCGGCCTTGGCATGTCCACCGAACCGCTCGAGCAGATCACTGCAGCCATGTAGCGCTTCAACCACGTTGAACTCATCGATGCTCCGGGCAGACCCCCGGCTCA
>SLFF01000379.1 GCA_007124395.1 Thermomicrobiaceae bacterium
AGTCAGAACGGATCCATAATAGAACTCGAAGGCGTCCCGGCTGATTCCTGTTCTCGAGCGGCTGAACAGTCGTCTCAACCTCTTCAGATCGAACATCTCGGCACTCTCTCGTTTTGCACATCTCTCGGTATCGCGTCATTCGGCGGTCTTCCATTAGCAGCTCCGCGGTAGCTGCTGCGTAGCCACCTTACTGAGTCAGTTTGTGAATCTCCATTGATGGATGACTCACAGCTCCTGAATCAGTATCGAACTGGCGCCGGCTGGCCGGCGTCGGTTCGCTTCCGGTCCGTCCTTCGCCATAGTAGTGGCGGACCTGATCGTGATGCACGCGATGGTGTGCGTTCCATACGAATATGCTCTGCAAGCGGCGAAACATGTTTCAGGTGTCCCTTCGTCTCGTCTGTCATTCATCCGGTGACCGAATTGGGACGGTCAGCGAACGTCTGACGGTCGGTTCAGTCTTTGTGTCGTCTTCTGCGAATCAGGATCCGCTAGTGTTTATGTCGATGGCTCATGGCTCTGTCGCACCTGACATGTTCGGTGTTTCTGTCATTCCAGTGAGGAAGCAGAAATCGATGCCCGGTCGACGACAGGCCCGTGCCCGGCTGGGTGGAATTGGTGCCGGACAGGTTCGATGCGAACCACTGGCCTGGTAGCCATGTTCCACGAACGTCTGCCTGTATCATGATCGATAGCTCCCTCTGTAATGCTGGCAGCCGGTCGCTACACCGATCGCTGCCTCAGTATTCGTGGTGCGTGCGCCGTATCACCGTGTCAGGCCAGTTCGATTGTGTGGAATCGAGTGCCCGGGCCATTTCTCGGGGCCGACGCAGCTCCGGTCAGCACCCACTCACTAGTCTAGGTGGCTACAACGCACAAACATATGGAGATCGGCAAAGAAAGAGACCTCCAGTGTTGTGCGTATTGCACAATAGCTGAAGGTCCTGGCTGACAGAACAGTGATTCAGAGGCCAGATCGAGGTCGAGCGCTGGTGTGGAATCAGACCAGCGCTTCTTCGGTCTTGATGTCGAAGGCGTGGAACATGTCCAGATTGACGGTGAAATCGGTGGTCTCTCCGGCCACGACACGCTCGCCGGGGTCCAGTCTGGCCACGAGCATCTCACCTTCTGGTGAACGCATGTGGATCAGCTGCTCGGCACCGAGTGGCTCGACCAGCTCAACCGGGAAGCTGACGGTCTGCCCTTCGACAGGTCCGTTGTTGCCGTTGGCCAGTCCGAAGTGCTCCGGTCTGATGCCAACATGGATCTGCTCACCGATGTGCTGAGCCAGGCGTTCTGAGCGGTGAGGCGGAACGAGCAGGTCAACACCGGGCGCCTTGACCCGGATGCCACCATCGCCGCGGACGGCTTCTGCACGGAAGACGTTCATCGCCGGGCTGCCGATGAACGAGCCAACGAAGAGATTGGCTGGATGATCGTAGATGCGCTGGGGAGTATCCAGTTGCTGCAGCAACCCACCGCTCATCACGGCGATCCGCTGGCCCATCGTCATCGCTTCGACCTGATCGTGGGTCACATAGATCGTGGTGGTTCCGAGCCGCTTCTGGAGCTGTGTCAGCTCAGCGCGGGTGTGGACACGCAGCTTGGCGTCCAGGTTGGAGAGCGGTTCGTCCATGAGGAACGCTTGCGGCTCCCGGACGATCGCCCGGCCGAGCGCCACGCGCTGCCGCTGGCCACCGGAGAGCTGCTTCGGCTTGCGCTCCAGCAGGTCACCGATACCGAGCATCTCCGAGGCTTCCATCACTCGACGCTCGATATCCGCCTTGCTTGTGTTGCGGAGCTTCAGGCCGAACGCCAGGTTGTCCCGGACGTTCATGTGCGGGTAGAGTGCATAGTTCTGAAAGACCATGGCGATGTCGCGATCTTTCGGCGGAATATCCGTGACATTCCGATCGCCGATGTAGATCTCGCCGAGGCTGACATCTTCCAGTCCTGCCAGGCAGCGGAGCGCGGTCGATTTCCCGCACCCGGATGGCCCGACCAGCACCAGAAACTCGCCGTCGGAGATATCGAGGTGCAGCTCATTGACGGCGATGACATCGTCGAAACGCTTGGTGACATGGTCGAAGAGAACTCTGCCCATAACTCACATTTCCTGATCGATCGATTCCGGATACCGAAACACTTCTTGGGGTCCTCCCCTCTCCCAGTATTGGGAGAGGGGTCGGGGGTGAGGGCCTAACCCTCGTGTCACCCCGCCCCGCGAACCGGCCTGATTGCCGGAGGCAGACGGAGCTGCCCAATCTACCGAAGTTATCCCCTCTCCCAGAACCTGTCCTGAGCGGAGCCGAAGGATCTGGAGAGGGGCCGGGGGTGAGGGCCTATCCCTCGACAGCTTCTACCTGATCGATCACTGGCTCGGCTTCTTCCTCCAGTGTCTCGGCAACATCGTCGAACACTTCCTGCGGATCTTCGGCGTTGATCGTGATCCGCTCCAGACCACGTCCGATGATCTGGTCGCCACCCGGGATGAACACGCGAGCGGCATCCTGTGGGGTGGTGTAGGCGAGCTGTTCCACAGCGGTGCGGAAGTTCGGGTTCTCCTCGTAGAAATCAGCCATGCCTTCTTCAGCAGACTTCCGGACCGGCATGTAGCCGGTGGCCTGCGACCAGTAGGCGGTGATTTCCGGCGAGGTGGCAAAGGCGATGAACTGGAAGCCTGCTTCCTTCTCTTCATCGGAAGCCGCTGCCAGAAGCGACAGGCCGGCTCCACCAGTCGGGCAGCCGAAGGCGTACTTCTCTGGCAGGAAGGCAGTCCCGACTTCGAATTCGGCCGTCTCGGTGATCGAGCCCAGCGCAGCGGTGGACGCCATCATGGAGGCGGTGAGCCGGTTGGTGAACTCCAGGTTCAGATCGTCTGGCGTGGTTGCCCAGCCTTCTTCAACCGAACGCCGATAGAAGTCGGCGGCCTCGACACCCTCAGCCTCGTTGATGCGGATGGTGAAGTCCGGATCCGAGTAGAGACCCTCGTACTGCCAGATAACACCCTGGAACAACCAGGCGATGTATGAGGCCGCACCCGGGTGAGCGAAGGCCGATCGTTCCAGAGAATCGCCATCGCTGACGACCAGGTCCTGTGCCCACTCCTCGAACTCGTCCCAGGTCTCTGGTCCGCGGTCAGGCAGGCCGGCTTCTTCCCACATTTCTTTGTTGTAGTAGAAGATCGGGGTCGAGCGCGCGAACGGCACCCAGTAGGACTCATCCAGGCGAATGCCTTCTTCAAAGAGGGAGTCGACATAGTCCGAGGTGTCGATGTCGTGCGCTTCGTAGTAGGAATTCAGCGGCTCGAGCATCTCGTTGACGTAGAAGCGGAACCACCAGACATCGGAGAGCAGACAGACGGCCGGGGCCTGCTGTGCCTGCAGCGCCTGGGTCAGTGCCTGGGCGGTTTCCTCATAGGAACCCTGGAACTGGTAGTCGACGTAGATCTCGTCCTGAGATTCGTTGAAGCGGCGAACAACTTCCTGTTCGGCTTCTCCGTTGGCACCGGAGAACGAACCCCAGTAGACGATAGTCTGGCGATCGGAGGTATCGATGTCGTCGGAATCGTCCGATTCTTCTTCTTCCTCTTCGTCGTCGTCGTCCATCTCTTCGTCAGCGTCGTCGGATTCTTCGATCTCTTCTTCCTCATCGTCGCCTTCGTCGGCAACCACTGGCTCGTCGTCGGTTTCCTCAGCCTCTACGGCAACGTCGTCGCCGTCAGGCAGCGTATCTTCATCACCACAGGCAGCCAGGAGTGCCATCGAAGCGGCACCAGCGGCCATACCGGTGACGAGCGTGCGGCGGTTCATCCGCTTGTCGAGCATAACCCGTGTCCTCTCCTCGAACATTCAGTCCAGACGTCAGGCCACCCGGCTTGACGCATCTCACAGTTACGGCCTTCAGTGGCCACTAACCCTTGGTTGCACCCGCGGTAATTCCCTCGACGATGTAGCGTTGCGCCAGAAGGAAGATCACGAGCATCGGCGCGACAACGAAAATCGTTCCCGCCATCACCACACCCCACTGGGTGTTGCCTTCGACGTCGAACAGGTAGGCGATACCGATCGGCAGTGTTCGCATATCGAGCGTGTTGGTAATCACCAGCGTCCAGAGGAACTCGTTCCACTTCCAGACAATCGAGAGCAGCCCGAACGTCACCAGC
>SLFF01000363.1 GCA_007124395.1 Thermomicrobiaceae bacterium
ACCATGCCGAGTTCGTCACTGACAGCCAGACCAATTCGCCGGCCACCAGCATCGAGCGCAACACGCCTACCTTGAAGCTGTTTGCTCACTGCTGCTCACATGAATACTGATCCGGGATGAGATTTCCGGCATTCGGTCCAGAAGCCAGTTCGGCTCGATGGAGATCTCATGACGATCGATTTTTGGATGCTGGCGAAGTATTGCTTCTGCTTCTTCTCGACTGATGCCGGTTACGTCTTCAAGGAGTTGCTCTTTTTCGGCTTCGGTAATCACTGTTCTGGCGATCGCTTCGACGTTGATCTGAAATGCTGGTTCGCCATTGCCAAGGTCAGTTGGCTCCTTCAGCGTGACTGTCTCTGCCAGAAGGATACGCTCACTGCCGCCCTGTCTGGCGAGTTGTCGGTCCGCCTCGTCACCGGCGAGGTCGTGGAGCTCGGTCGGGTCGTAGACATAGGCTTCGATGGTGATCGATCCGGATGCGGACACTTGCTGCCCGTCTTCGCCGGCACTTCCAGACACTTCTATCTCTGGATCGCCGATGTCCAGGGTCCCCGGTACGATCTCGAATCCCTCGGGTATCTCAGAATCAAACTCTTCTCGGGCCTTTTCGTCCAGTTCGCTGGCGACGGATTCGCGAACGGTCTCAACATCATCCTCGGTGAGTACGGAGTAGCGCTCCGTCCGTCCGCCCGAGATTCCCTCCGGGTTTGTGTAGAACATCTGAGTGCCGAGTTGCCCTGTGAGCAGCCCAGCTTCGATGTTTCCGTCCGGGCCAACAACCCCTGCATAGACCCCGACATTGCCGTAGCCGAATGACATGGATCCATAAGGATCTGCCGCTGGGAGTCGGACATCTTCAGCGGTGTAGTACATCACACCCTGTGGCCCGGGAATTTCAGTTCCGGCTGGTACGGTGACCTCATGCGTCAACGGATTCGTGATCTGAATCGTTCCACCAGCGGTTCCGACGGCCTCAAAGCGTTCTCCGGTCGCCTCGCGTTGCGCCTGAGCTGTGGTCGTCGTGGTCACCAGGTCTGGATCAATGGTGATATCGAACGTGGTGGAGGTCGATGCCACTCCGTAGGTCAGTGTGGAGGAGATCGACTCCTCCTGGGGAACGATCGTCACGGTTGCGGTAGGCAACGTGTAGATCGCCAGCCCGCCAATGAGTCCGAGCACGAGGATCGGCGCGAGAATCGCCGCTGAGATCTTCAATACCCCACGGTTCCATTTCCGCTCGTGTCGAGGTGGTGGGGCGGCTCCGCCGGCGGTGGCGGTCGCAAATGGTGCGGACTGTCGTTGATCTCCGAACGGCACTCTTCCAATCGGTGTTGGAGGATGAGCCACTCGTTCGGAGGCACGAGGTTTCGGAGAGTTGGCTCGGGTTGTCTTTCGAGCTTCTTTAGCGCGAACGCCCTCTGTCGCAGTTGGCTGAAGTGCATCCGGAAGCAAGGGGCCAATAATGGCGGTCGGTGACTCAGACGCTGGCTCCGATTGGGGTTCAGGCTCGGTTCCTGAATCTCCAGCGGCAAGCTGGCCATCTTCGCTGGCACTCTGGTTTGCCGGGAGCGGTCGATAGGTTGCGATATCTGAGGTGTCCTGGAACTTGTCCGTCACCGGAACGAGAACCGTCGGTTGTTCAGTCTCTTCTATTGCCGGCGTTGCTGGAATGACCGACGTTGGAGCCTCTGACGTCGTCCGCAACGACGATGTCGTCTGCTGGTCGACAGCCGGTCCATCGGTGACGACTGCCATATCCTGAAATCCGAGCCGGACCGCTCGTTCAGCGAGATGGCCGCTGCTGCGCTCGACAATCAACCGGCAGTTGGTGGTTCGACTGACTGCAACCAGACGAGCAATCTCCAGATCTGTAGGAGCCCATTCCGCGGATGGGTGAAATCCAACGACCACAGTGGAGGCATCGACAACCCCGAGATCACCCACCAGCTTCCTGAGATCTGCAGGGCTGGCCAGTTCATAGTGAATTGTCGGGTTTACAGCCATAGCTACTGCTCCAGATCGCCGTGAGAGTGTTAGCGTGATCGTGAGTTGGTCATGATCCTGAAAGTTGCTGGCGAACTGCATCCTGTGCCGCGTCTACCGCATCGGAAATCTTTGATGCGTCGGTTCCTCCGCCTTGCGCCATCTCCGGTCGACCGCCGCCTTTGCCGCCGACGTGGCTGGCGATCTCGCCGATCAGCTTTCCAGCGTGAACGCCTCGCTCGACAAGATCTTTGGTGACAATCGCCAGCAGCGCCGGACGGTCATCGATTGCCGCCCCCAGAACGATCACCGCAGAGCCGAGCTTGTCACGGCACCGATCAGCCAGTTGCAACAGCACATCCCGTGATGGCACCGTGACGACTGCCGAAACCAGCGTAACCCCGTCGATGTCGCTTGCCGCATCGACGATATCGTCGACCTGGCTGGCTGCCATCTGAACGCGCAGGCTCTCGATCTCTCGCTCATGGTCACGGATTCGCTGCTGGAGCGACCGGGCCTGATCAACCAGTTGATCAACCGGAACATGCAGGTCTCGCTCGAGCGTTTCCACCGTTGTCTGCAAATGCAGTAGATAGTCGATCGCCGCGTCTCCGGTGACTGCCTCGATCCGGCGGACTCCGCTGGCCACACTCGTTTCTTCCGTAATCACGAACGGACCGATCTCCCCGGTGCGATCAACATGGGTTCCGCCACACAACTCGCGGCTGTAACCGTCAATCGAGATCATTCGGACTTCGTCGCCGTACTTTTCACCGAAGAGGGCCATCGCTCCGCGTGAGATCGCATCGTCGTACGTCGTCACGTCGGAGTTGACGCTGCTGTCGCGAATAATCTGAGTGGCAACTTGCTGCTGAATATCCCGGAGACGCTCCGAACCGACGGGTTCCAGGTTCGTGAAGTCGAATCGCAAACGATCCGGCGCCACGAGCGAACCAGCCTGCTGGGCGTGGTCGCCGAGGGTTGAACGCAACGCGGCGTGCAACAGGTGCGTGGCTGTGTGATTCCGCCGAATCTTCAACCGGCGTTCGGCATCGACTCGTGCATGAACGGTCGAGCCATCTTCCAGGAACCCATCCCGCACTTCGCCATAGTGGACGATGACACCGGGCATCGGGCGCTGGGTGTCGTGGACAATGAATGTTCCTGTGTCCGACGCGATCTCGCCGATGTCGCCGACCTGACCACCGGATTCTGCGTAAAACGGGGTCTGACTCAGCGCGATTGTGGCGGTCATTCCAGCAACTACCTGATCTGCTGCCGCGTTGTCGGCGACGATCCCGGAGATCGTTGCTGTGACTTCATGCTGGTCATAGCCGACAAACTCGGTTTGTATGCCTGCGAACGTGCCTCGAATCGCCGTAATGTGCTGCTCGTCCTGGCGATCGCCCTGGCTGGCACCGGCACGGCTCGACTGGCGTTGTCTCTCCATGGCTTTCTCGAACCCGGCGCGATCGACGGTCAGATCGTGATCTGCCGCAAGTTCCTCGGTCAACTCGAGCGGGAATCCGTAGGTATCGTAAAGCCGAAAGGCTTCTTCACCCGGAACGCGGGATTCGCCAGCCGTTTTCATCCGGTCCAGAACAGCCTCGAATCGATCGATCCCAGTGGCCAATGTCTGGCTGAAGTGCGCCTCTTCGTGGTCGATGACCTTCTGGATGCGAGAGAGCTGTCCGGTGAGGTCTGGATAGTGCTCGCCAAATTCGGCGGCGACTTTCCGGGCCACCGAGCTGAGGAACGGCTTCTCAAGCCCGAGCAAACGACCGTGGCGAACTGCGCGTCTGAGAACCCGTCGCAGGACGTAGCTGCGTCCCTCATTTCCGGGAAACACGCCGTCGGAAATCAGGCATGTCACGGCGCGGGCGTGGTCCGCGATGACTCGCAGGGACATGTTGCCGCGTTCGGACTCGCCATAGTTGACTCCGGTCAGCTCCGAGACATGCTGGATGATCGGCATGTAGAGATCGGTCTCGAAGACTGTCTCGGTCCCTTGAAGAATCGAGGCAATCCGTTCCAGGCCCATACCGGTATCGATGTTCTTGCTCGGAAGCGGCCGCTGAGTGCCATCGGCCTCCTTGAAATACTCCATGAAGACGAGATTCCAGAACTCGAGGAACCGTCCACAATCGCATCCGGGGCCGCAGTCGTCACGCCCACATC
>SLFF01000373.1 GCA_007124395.1 Thermomicrobiaceae bacterium
CCAGAACCAGATCGACATCCCCGCGTTCTGCGAGGACCATCGCCTGCCCGGTTCCGACTGCGATGAGGTCCACTTGAGTGTTGTATCGCTCCTCGAAGTCGGGAAGAATGTCGTCAAGCAACCCGGAATCATCGAGTGATGTTGTCGTGGCAATCCGGAGCATGTCGGTGTTATCGCGATTCATGAGAAATGCCGGCGTGCCAGTTACATAGCCGGCAAGAAGCATCACCACGAGAAGCGTACTTGCTGACACGATCAATGAGATTGTTGTTCTGGGCATGTAATCCACTCGTACTGGTACTGTTGCTCTGTGCCTCCACTCCCCAATCAAATATTATGCCCGCCAGTGATCGACACGGGTCTAGCGCCCCAGCGATCGGGTGCTTCCTGTAGGGTGCCAGATTGGTAGAGTAGCGGGGTTGTTGGCAGGTAATGGGGTGAAATGGCTGATCGACCGTCAAGCCTGAGAATCGCGCTGGTGCTGGCGGCAGGTGTTACGGCTGCTTCGACGGCTGCCCTGTTCGTTCGTCTGGGCTATTCGGCTGGAGAGGGCTTGAGCGACGTTGGCCTCGGCCTGATGATGGCCACGCTCCGGCTCTGCTTCGCCTCGATTCTGCTGCTTCCCCTCTGGTATCGGACGCGCAACGAAGATGCACCGCAGCCCGGCGCCCACTGGTTTGCCCTGGGAGCCGGTGTGTTTTTGGCGATTCACTTTGCCAGCTGGGTCCCGGCCTTCGCCTTCACCACGATTGCCGCCAGCACCACGATCGCCATGAGCGCGCCGATCTGGGTGGCGATCATGCTCTGGCTCTGGCGTGGTGAGATCCCTACCCGATTGACGATCGCCGGAATCGCCGTGGCGTTCGGCGGAGCGGTGGTTCTCACCGTCGGAGATGCCGGGGGAGATGGTGCCGGATCCAACCCACTCCTCGGAAACGCGCTGGCGCTGGTGGCAGCGCTCGGCTTCAGTTTCTACTTTCTGATGGGACAGGAAGCCCAGCGACGCGGTCTCGGCACGTCTCGATATATCGCGATCGCCTACGCGGTCGGTGCGCTCTCGCTGGTTGGAGTGCCATTCATGGTCGGTCCGCACTACGGAGAGATTCCATGGATGATCTTCGTCTACGGACTGTTGCTGGCGATGGTTCCGCAATTGATCGGGCATACATCATTCAACTGGGCTGTAAGATGGGTCACTCCCACGCTGGTGACACTGATCATTCTCCTGGAGCCGGTCGGCGCGACGATACTCGGCGTGATCTTCTTTCAGGAGATCCCGGGGTGGATCGTTCTCCTCGGGGCGCTGATTCTCCTGGCTGGTGTAGGGCTGGCAGTCTATGGACAGGATCGAACGGAAACGCATGAATCCGGGCAACCCGTGCTAGAGTCTGAAATAACGGAACGCACTGATGAATCAGGGAGCAGGAGACATGACCGCTGAGAATCCACAGGTTACGGCCGAACTCGCCAGATTCGTGGCAAACACCACCTACGACGATCTTCCGCCGGAAGTTGTCCGGGAGACGAAACGCAGCCTGCTCAACTGGATGGGTGTGGCGATCGGTGCTGCCTGGCATGAATCGGTCGACATCCTGCTGAAACTGTCTGAGGAAGTCGGTGGCACGGCCAAGGTTGGCATCTACGGCCGTCGCGAACGGGTCGATCCCCTCGAAGGGGCATTGATCAACGGGATGTCCAGCCATATCTTCGATTTCGACGACACCCACCTGCGCACGGTGATTCATCCGAGCGCACCGATCGCTCCGGCCGTGTTGAGTGTGGCGGAGTGGAAGGGTGGCAGTGCGAAGGACGTCATTACTGCCTTCGCGGTTGGTGTCGAGGCTTGCCTCCGTATCGGCAACAGTGTCTATCCGGATCACTACAACGTTGGCTGGCATATCACCGGCACTACCGGTGTGTTCGGCTCGGCAATTGCCACCTCGAAGATGCTCGGGCACGACGAACAGGCGATTCGCTACGCGATCGGTCTGGCTGCGGCTCAGCCGACCGGCATCCGGGAGATGTTCGGCACGATGACCAAGCCGTTTCACCCGGGCAAGGCGGCGATGGACGGTCTGCGCTCGGCCCTGATCGCCGGCTGGGGATTTACCAGTTCCGAGCAGGGTATCGAGGCGACGCGCGGGTTCGCCAATGTGCTTTCGACGAAGTTCGATCCCACCGAGATCACCGGAACGCTCGGTAAGGAGTGGGAACTCCTGAAGAACGCCTACAAACCGTACCCCTGTGGCGTGGTGATTCATCCAGTGATCGATGCCGCGCTCGGCCTCCGCGAGAAGGGTGTCACGCCGGACAACGTGGAGTCGATCACCGCCTACGTTCATCCGCTGGTGCAGGAGTTGACCGGCAAGCGAACCCCACGAACCGGCCTCGAAGGCAAATTCAGCGTCTTCCATTGTATGGGCGCGGCGATCGTCGAGGGCAAGGTCGGTGAGGCGCAGTTCAGTGATGATCATGTCCGGGATGAAGCGATCATCGCAGTGCGCGACAAGACCGATATTGCCGTCACCGAAGGAATCCGGGAGGACGAATGCCGGATCGAGGCGAAGCTGACCGATGGCAGCACCGTCGAACACTATGTGGAGTTCGCCTCCGGCAGTATCGATAATCCGCTGACCGATGAGCAGCTCGACGCCAAATTCAATGATCTGGTGATTCCAGTGCTCGGTGACCAGCACGCCAGGGACCTGATCCAGATTCTCCGGAACCTGGAGAACGAGGCGAACGTGAAGAAGCTGATAAAAGCCGCGACGATGTAGGGGATCTGGCCCTCACCCCCGGCCCCTCTCCCAACACTGGGAGAGGGGAGAGAGCACACGGTCGGTAGACAGGGCAGCTCCGTCTGCCCCAGCCCCCAGACCGGTGCGCAAGTCAGAAAGGCACACATATGCATGACCTCGTAACCGACCTCAACAAACTCTGCGACGATCAACCGTTCAAGACCCGCTGGTATCTGAAGAACCTGCGGACGGGTGAAGAGGCCGATCGAGATGGCGACACGGTTGTCTACTCGGCCAGCACGCGCAAGATTTCTGTCCTGAT
Organism: Thermomicrobiaceae bacterium; assembly: GCA_007124395.1. Taxonomy (GTDB): domain Bacteria; phylum Chloroflexota; class Chloroflexia; order Thermomicrobiales; family Thermomicrobiaceae; genus SLMJ01. Next base: position 3,061 of record SLFF01000373.1, read on the forward strand.
GGCGCTGATGAAGGAAGTCCACGAAGGCCGGATGTCGCTGGATGACCCGTTCACCATCGAAGCGAAGTATCAGGACAACAACAGCGGTTGTTTCCAGCATCTGCGTCCCGGTTTCCAGGTGACGCTGTTCGATGCCGCCACGATGATGATCATCGTCAGCGACAACGCCTGCACCGGGAAGATCGTCGATATGCTCGGTACCGACTACCTCAACGAGTATTGCCAGTCGATCGGCATGAGCCAGTCGGTCCATCGGCAGAACATTCCGGACCCGAACCTGAAGCCGGAAGACTATCCGAAACTGTCCAACTCGACCTCGGCGAAGGATGTCGGCTACCTGCTGGATCTGATGGTCAAAGGGACGACTGACCCCGGCGTTGCCGGGCAACTCGGATCGACCCCGGAGCTATGCGAGCAGGCGCTGGAGATCATGTCCTGGCAGAAGATCGGCAAGCTGGACCAGATGCTGCCGGCCGATACGAAGGTCGCCTGCAAGACGGGTCGCGGTCCCGCCCATCATCACGATGCCGGTGTGATTTATGACAGCAACGGCCCGCTGTATATCCTTGCGGCTTACACTGAAGATGTAGCGGTGGAATATCCACATGCGTCAGGTCGTTATGTGGCTTCGGCGCACGTTGCGCAGCTCTCTCGCATCTGCTGGGATTCGCTGACCTGATCTGACACGAGCGATAGGTCAAGAACCAGTGATCGCGAGGCTCGTCAGGGTTGCCTCGAGCCAGGAGCGCTACCAGGTTGGTGGCGTGATTCGGTGATGTACGGCTGCTTCTCGACAGGCAGCGACCACCGATGCTCACGGCGGGAGATATTCACGATTTCCCCGGCGTGATTTCGAATTGATATGCCAATCGGGCATAAGACAGGAAGACGAATGGACGCTCACGACAATATGAACAGTGTACTGCGATCGTTGAACCTCGATGGATCGATCTCGCGGCGTCGCTTCATGCGATTGCTCGGTGTGGGGGCGGCAATTCCGGTTGCTGGAACGCTGATCGCGGCCTGCACCACCGACGATGAAGAACTCGATGACGAAGCCGGTGGCATCGAGCCAGATCCGGATGACGAAGAGGCCG
>SLFF01000408.1 GCA_007124395.1 Thermomicrobiaceae bacterium
GTGATTGCCTTGCTCTGGTTCCTGCTGGGACGAGAGTCCGAAGATTTCAAAGCACAGCAGAAGGCGCGGGATGAGGGTACCGATCACGAGAAGAGCGCGAGTATTCGGGATATCATCGGCATCGGCGCGATCTGGCCGGTGATCATCATCGGGTTCTCCGGATTCCTCTCCAGCCACGGCTTCCGGAGCTGGTTGCCGCAGATCTTCGAAGATAAAGGGATGTCGCCCGCCACTGCCGGGTTCCTGGCGGCGGTTCCGGCGATTACCGGAATGATCGGCAGCATCATCATCGTGCGGATAGCCTCGGAAGGCTATCGAAGGCAGATGACGATAGGCCTGCTGTTCACCGTCGGCCTCACGATCGGCCTGATCGGGGTGCTGAGTGGACCGCTCCTGGTGGCGACGGTGATGATCCAGGGATTCGCGGCGGCGGCGCTGATGCCGCTAATGATGAACACGCTGATGGAGATGCCGGAGGTTGGCGCCCGCTATCTGGGAGTTGCCGCCGGACTCTATTTCTCGATCGGGGAGGTCGGTGGATTCGCTGGTCCGGCGCTGGTCGGATTCCTGGCTGATCTCACAGGATCGTTCCTGGCCGGGATCTTCGCACTATCGATCGTCATGTGGTTGATGATCATTCCGGCGCTTCGGCTGAAGGACCGGCCTCGCTCGGCCGAGACGTGACGTGCCTGACGTGATCAGGCGATGGTGGTGCCGACGATCTCGCTGATCGATTCGATTCCTTCACGATCGCAGAACTGCTGGAGCTCGCGGAGTATCCGGGCCGGGAGCCCGGGACCGCCGTAGACGAAGCCAGTGTAGATCTGCACCAGCGACGCGCCCGCTTTCATCCGCTCGATGACATCTTCAGCGGTGCTGATGCCGCCGACCCCGATCAATGGTCGCCGGTCAGACTCGCCGAGCCGTCCGTAGGCGAGCATCAGCAATGCGTTGGCTCGGGCTCGCAACGGCTTGCCGCTCACCCCACCGGGGAGTTCGAGATGCGGGTCCGCCAGCACCGATCGGTCGATGGTGGTGTTGGAGAAGATAAAGCCGTCGGCATCGCCATCGATCGCCCCGGCCAGCACCTCATCCAGTGCCCAGTCATCGAGATCCGGCGCCACCTTTACCAGCACCGGATGCGGCTTCTGGGTAAAGACGTCGGCTTTCCAGCGGTTGAGCCGTTGTACCTCATGGACGAGTTGCCCCAGCGCCGCACGACCCTGCAGTTCACGCAGGCCGGGTGTGTTCGGTGAACTGACGTTGATCACAACGTAGTTGCCCATCGGCCAGAGATCGTCGAGCACCCGCGTGTAATCACGGACTGCGTGCTCCAGGGAGGTCTCTTTGTTCTTGCCGAGATTGATCCCGATCACTCCGGGGAAACGGCGTCCAAACAGTCGCTTTCTGACTGCCGAGACCCCGGAGCTGGGGAAGCCCATCGCGTTGATGACGGCATCCTGATCCGGAATCCGCCAGACTCGCGGTCGTGGGTTTCCCGGTTGAGGCCGTGGTGTAACGGTGCCGATCTCGACCGATCCGAACCCGAGGGCAAAGAGCGCGTCGATCGCTTCGGCGTCCTTGTCGAGTCCGGCAGCTACGCCGATCGGGTTGGAGAAGTGGAGTCCCAGCGTGTCGACATTGAGCCTTGGATCCGGGGCCGGGACGTCCCGCGACATCGCGGCGATGCCACCGGGGAGTCGTTCTGCCAGGTGGAGACCGTGCAGCGCAAATCGATGAACCCGCTCGGCATCGAGCCTGGTGAGCAGTGGAAATATCTGGCGTTCATACGTGCTGCGCTTCATCGGTACTCCGACCACCTTATCGGTTCATCGTCTGCGTGCCAGGCACTCGATCGTCTGTTTTTCGATTCCCCGTTGCAGAATCGTCCGTGGACGAGTCGACAAGAGTGTAAAGCATGGAGACAGGAAGCGCCGGATCATCGGCTCATTGAAGAAGCGTTTCAGGTGTCCGTCTGGATGGCGGAACACCGATGGCTCGACTTCCTCACCCTGCCCGTATCCGAAGTTCGTATCGCCGATCGCGTTGACCCGCAGGAGCAGATACCCATCGGGCACCAGTATTCGATGAATATCCTGAATCGCCCGGGTGGTCTGCTCACTGGTGAAATAGTGCAGCGACAGACTCGCCATAACGGTATCGAACGCCCCGTCGATGAACGGTAACCGGCCAGCCAGATCGGCTGCCAGTCGGAATGTTGAGGCCCCGGCCGGGATCTGCGCCACCCGTGCCGGATCGAAATCGAGCGCCACCACGCGACATCCGAGCGCAGCCAGTTCGATGCTATCGGCTCCGGTGCCACAGCCCAGATCGAGCACCAGATCTCCCGGGCACAACAGATGGGCATACGGTTCGAGCCACTGGGTGTTCTCGCGCTGTTGGTCCCTGGCCTGAGTTGTCATCGTTGTTCCCGTCGCGCAGCTGCAAGGCGTTCATTCGACAGCCTACCCGGATCAATCGACAGATGCCAGATTAGGACGTAGGATGCCCCAGACGTTATTCGACTCGAACATATCGATCCGGAGGACAAACGTGACCTACGACGAGAAGATGAGACAGGTCGACCAGTACATCGACGACCACCTCTCGGATTTCATTGCTGATCTCACTGAATTGTGTGCCTTCCCCACGGTGGCGGCTCAGAATCAGGCGATCGATGAAACGGCCGAGTTCACCGCAAAGCTGCTAGAGAAATACGGCTTTTCGGCCAGAGTGATGCCGAGCAGTGGCAACCCGATGGTCTACGGAGAACTGAACGGCGCGGCCGACAACACGGTTCTCTGCTACAACCATTACGATGTCCAGCCAGCCGAGCCGATCGAGCTCTGGGATTCCCCACCATTCGAAGCCACCGAGCGAGACGGCAAGCTCTACGCTCGCGGCGTTGTTGACGACAAGGGCCACATCATCTGTCGCCTGGCGGCGATCGCCGCTCTCCGAGCGGTCTACGGCAATGTCCCCTGCTCGGTGAAGATGCTGATCGAGGGTGAAGAAGAGATCGGCTCGATGAGCATGGAGTCGTTCATCGAAGAGCACCGGGACATGCTCACGGGTGCCGATGGCTGCCTCTGGGAGTTCGGCGGGGTTGATTTCGAGGATCGTCCGGAGATCGTTCTGGGGATGCGCGGCGATGTTTATGTCGAGTTGCGAGCGAAGACAGTTTCCCACGATGCGCACTCCGGGCTCGGTGGATCGATCTTCCCCAACGCGGCCTGGCGGCTGACCTGGGCGCTCTCGACGCTCAAGGGGATCGACGAGCGTATCCTGATTCCCGGCTGGTACGACGATGTCCGGGAGCCAACCGAGGCCGAGTTCGATCTGCTGCGGCACTTGCCGCGCTCCGACGAATCACTCAAGGAGGCGTTCGGGCTGAAAGCGTTCCTGAAGGATGTCGATGGCGTGGAGATGCTGCGCCAGCAACTGTTCGAGCCGACCTGCACCATCGCCGGGCTCGGTTCCGGCTATCAGGGGCCTGGCTCGAAGACGGTGTTGCCGGCCGAGGCGATGGCCAAAGTCGATTTCCGGATCGTCCCGGACCAGGAGCCCGATGACCTGGTGGCCAAACTGCGCAATCATCTGATCGATCAGGGCTTCGACGATATCGAGGTCATCCAGCATGGTGGTTCACGAGCTGCCCGGGTCGATCCGGATTCGCCGTTCGTTCAGATGGTGATCCAGACCGCCCGCGAGGTATACGGCACCGATCCGGTGGTGGCGCCAACCAGTGGGGGTTCCGGGCCGATGGATCCATTCGTTCGATTGCTCAACGTGCCGATCTCGAACGTGGGAATTGGCTACTCCAGCACGCTCGTGCATTCCCCGAACGAGAACATGCGGATTGCGGACTTCGTCAAGGGGATCAAGCAGACGGCGCGCGTCATGGCACGAGTCGGACAGGGTGAGGCGAGGTAGCGGCGTCACGACATTCCACGGGACACGAAAACGGGCCGGTCTTTTGACCGGCCCGTCTTCACGCGTTCAGGGCTGACGACAAGATCAGGCGACTCCGGCCTGGTTCCCTGCTTGCTTGTTGCCGAACATGTCCAGCATGAGCAGACCTTCGATCTCGATGAACTCGTACATCCGCATCATCGCCTGGAACTCCGGATCGGTGTGCAGATAGAGCCCTTCCATCAGCCCCTGCGCTACCACCGGATCGAACGTCTTGCTGAACTTGTTGTTCTGAATCGCAATGAACAGCTTGTAGAGGTCGACGAGCTCGGCCGGCGTGATCGGGGTGCGCTGATCGCTCATCAACACTCGACCCTGCGACATCCGGACCTTCAGACCGTTCTCCATGGCGAAACGATTCAGCTGGTTCTCGAACTCCACCGCTGTCTTCCCCTGACTGAAGAGGATCAGCTTGAAGTAGATCGATTCCACCGCCATGTTGAACAGCTCGGTGACCTTCTGCTTGTCTGGCGGGATCGCTTCGACGTAGCCAGCTTTCACCAGCTCGAAAAGTGATCGGGCCGTTTCGAACTGAGTCAGTCCGGCTCGTCCGGCAATGGTGGCGACATCACGGTTGCCATCGATCAGCCGGTGGACGTTTTTGAGCTCTTTGGGCGGTTCGACCGCCGGTGGGCGACGCGTCCGTCGGTAGATCATGTAGACGGACGGGACGATCGGGCTGATTTCGATCCACTCGTCGACGCGTCGGGTCCCCTCGATAATGAGATGCATCGAATCGACTGAGACATCGACGCCGCCCTCCCGGATACTCTCACCTGCTTTGAACGTGAAATAACAGTTCCGCCAGAGGAACAGGGTGAAGATGGAGATCTCCAGCAGCTGTTCGCGGCACAGGGTCACGTCGTCCTGCGAGATCGCTTCGGATTTCTTGAGCTCGAAGATGATCGCTTCGTCGCTGCGAATTCCGCGATCGGCCAATTCTTCGACCTGCTGGCGGGTGATCCGCCCATGCCGGAACAGGAGATCGCGCATCGTCGGAAGTCGGGATCCAGCGGCGACGTAGCTGATGCGGCCATCGAGGAAGGTGATCGTGCGAGAGTTCCAGCCCTGGATCAGTGTCAGCACACCGGATTTGTTGCTGAAACTGAGCATCTGGAATAGATCCGACAGGGTGAAAATGCCCAGTTTCCCTTGCAGATCGAATTCGTTCGAGGATAGTGCAGGCGAAGATGAATTTGGCGCCATGTTCTGCCTGACCTTCCACTAGCGAGACGGCAGCATCACAGGGATCGAGTCGATTTCCTCGTTGCCGGAAACGTCGATAGCTCGAACCGCGATCACTGCGCTGGAGTCGGGATAGTCCCGGGCGTCCCAGACACCGATCCATCGTTCACGGTCGGCAACGTAGATGAGTTCGGAGACGGCCTCCCCGTCGATCTCCAGAAGAACGGTCTCGATACTGACATCGTCCGTGGCGATTGCATGAATGGTTGGCGTGCGTGATCCGGCTTCGTCCGAATCAGGGCGGGTGATCTCCACCTCTGGAGGCTCCTGGTCGTAGCCCAGCTGCTGCCAGATCGCCCGGGCGATCATCTGATGACCAGCATTGTTGGGGTGGATGTCGGCCGGGAACCAGGTGAGTTCAGTAATGCGATCGGTGAACTCACCTGACAGATCAACCACCGAGAATTTTGCTTCTTCGGCAGTCTCGCGGATGACGTCGTTGAATTGCATGAGCCACCAGGCGTTGCTGCCCTCGACAGAGGGATCCCCTTCGGTCAGATCGTAGTAGGTCGTCACGACGACATCGACATCCATGCCGCCGGTCGCCTCGTCGAGTTCGTCGACGACATTTGCGAATCCGGTTTCGAAGTCCTCGAGAGCGGCTTCCCTCTCGGCTGGGGTCGATTCCCAGAGCGAGAGAATGTTGTTGCCGCCGATCGTCAGCGTGATCGTCTGCATCGCGCCGTCTGGTGCGTCCTCGATCTCTGATAGTGCCGATTCGAGCTGCCCGTCTTCAATGAATGATTCGATCGTTTCACCAGGCTCAGCCAGATTGATGAGTTCAACATTGCCGGGCGAGTCTGAGCTGAGCCGATGGGTCTCCATCAGATTGCGCAGCAGGGAGGGATAACCACGCTCGGTTGGCAGGCTGGCCAGCAACCCGGCCGGGATCGAATCGCCCAGAGCGAGATAGATCTGCTCGGACTGTGCCGTCGTGGTCTGCTGGCTGGCGATCGGGGTCGCGCCGATCAGTGCCAGCGCGAGTATGGCGACGAATATTCGCAGGGATCGAGCTGACATCATCATTGCGGGCTCTCAATCAACGATTCGATTTCGTCACGGACCGCCCGCAGCATGTCGCGGGCTGGCTCATGTGACAGCACAGAGAGTGCCTCGTCCACCGGGTACAGCTCGGTGTCGGAATCGAGATGCTCGCTGAAGGTTGGTCCGGGTTCAGCCGACATGATCAGATTCGATACCCGGCGCTGCTTGCCGCCATGCTCGAAGGCCAGCACACCAGCCCAGCCGGATGGGATGCCATTCAGCCCCATCTCTTCGTCGATCTCCCGGATTGCGGTCTGCCAGGCGGCTTCGCCTTGTTCGATATGTCCTTTCGGAAAGACCAGGCTGCCGTCAGCAGTTCGACGCAGCGCGATGGCCTTGTGCGACGGTACCACCGGAATTGCCCCGGCCTGGGGAACGGTGTCAGAACCGTCCGATGAACCGTGCAGTTCGGAGATCTCCATCTCCGCCCGGATCTTGGCATAGGTGATCGGCATCAGCTCGGGCAGAACCATCGTCTTCGCCAGGATCGGCATGAAGTTGGCATCACCTTCCCAGCGGGGAACGATGTGCACGTGCAGGTGCTCGGAGACACCGGCTCCGGCGATACTGCCGAGATTCAGGCCGATATTGAAGCCGTCACAGCGGAGAACTCGGCGCAGCGCTTCAGTCGCCCACGGAACCAGTCGCCAGATGTCCTGATTCACCTCGGGTTCGAGCTCGGCGAGTTCCGCGGCGTGCTGGAACGGGATGACCATCACATGGCCGGAGTTGTAGGGATACAGATTCATGATTACGTAGGCATGACGGGATCGATGCAGGATCAGCGTGCTGACATCTTCATCATCTTCGGGTTTGGTGCAGAAGATGCACGAGGAGTCGCGGGTCTCCCCGCTGACATAGCGCATTCGCCACGGTGTCCAGAGTCGTTCCATAATGTCATGATTCCCAGGGGCACGTGATGTATGACCGTCATGCCCGAAATCGTAGCACAGGACTACCGATTGGTCCTGGCCCGAAAGTCCCTGTGAACGGTGGGTGAATAGTCCGCAAGTATCTCCGGGTCAGGGTCGATTGGCCAACCGGGATGCCAGATTTCATTTGATATACTGCGCTGTCGGGGGAACTGCACTGATAATCGTTGAGTAATCTGGCTCTGCGATTGCCCCACGACCAACCACGGAAACGAGAAGCATGTCGACGTTGCGTTCGGCAGCCGGAACAGAACGCTGGTTGATGCCCGCAGGACGGGCGGCTATCGACGCCGGGGTCGTGTTCGTTGCGTTCGCGCTGGCCTACTGGCTTCGCTATACGCTCGAGCTCGGTGGTGAAGTTCTTCCCGGATTCAGCCAGCCATTCTCCTTCTTTTTCGACAGCGTAATCATCCAGCTGATGATCGTCACGGTCGTCGTCTTCCAGCTGCGCGGGATCTATCGCCTGCCACGCTGGACGAGCTTTCTCGATGAAGCACTGATCATCGCCAGTAGTGCCACAACGGCAATGGCAATCATCATTTTGTACAGCTATCTGCAGCGATTCTTCCCATCCCGCTTGATATTCATCTACGCCTGGGTGCTTATGATCGCGCTGTTGCTCGGTAAGCGCCTGATCGTTCGCATGATCCGACAGGGGTTCTGGTCGCGCGGGATCGGGGTCGATCGCGTATTGATCGTCGGGGTCGGACGTGCCGGACAACGCATCATGCAGCATATCTATGGCAATCCGCAGCTGGGCTACCGGGTAGTCGGCTTTCTGGGTGATCCCCCGGACGACGCGAACTGGGGTATTGCCACGGAACGGAGGGTGGAGCGGCCACCCTACCTTGGCGATCCTGGCGCGATCGAAGAGGCGATCCGCCAGCATCAGATCAGCGAAGTGATCATCGCCCTGCCGCCAGCCGAACACCGGAACATCTTCCGGATGATTCAGCAGTGCCGGCAGATGGACGTCTCATTCACGTTCCTGCCTGATCTCTTCGAGATGGCGCTCAACCGGGTGACGATTCATGAGGTCGCCGGGCTGCCGCTGATCGAGTTGCGGGAATCGCGTATTCGAGGCTGGAACTATGTGGTCAAGCGGGCGATGGACATCCTGGTAGCGATCGGGGTGATCGTGTTGATGTCTCCTATTCTGCTGCTGATCGGACTGGCCATCAAACTGGATTCTCGAGGACCGGTGTTTATCCGTCAGGTACGTGTGGGGCGCGATGGCAACCAGTTCATCTGCTTCAAGTTCCGCTCTATGGTCGAGAATGCCGAGCAGCTCAAAGAAGAGCTGATGAAGCAGGCCGGAAACAACGGCCCGCTCTTCAAGATGAAGGATGATCCGCGGATCACCCGGGTGGGACGAATCCTCCGGAAGACCTCGCTGGACGAGATGCCCCAGTTCATCAACGTAGTGCTCGGTGAGATGAGCGTGGTTGGCCCTCGTCCGCAGATTCCGGCGGAAGTCGAGCTCTACGACGACTGGCACCATCGGCGGCTGGAAGTGACGCCCGGACTGACGGGACTGTGGCAGGTAAGCGGTCGCAGCGATCTCAGCTTTGATGAGATGGTCAAACTCGATCTGTACTACGCCGAGAACTGGTCACCGTGGCTGGATATCAAGTTGATGCTTCGCACCATTCCGGCGGTGATGTTCGGCCGGGGAGCCTACTAGCTAGTATCCTTGTCCACTGAATTTCAGCTCGGACAGGTTGATCAGGATCCGAATGTCAGAACCACGAATAGCGCTTTCACACGACTACCTGAATCAGTACGGCGGAGCGGAGCGCGTGGTGGAGGTTTTCCACGCGATGTTCCCGGATGCGCCCGTGTATACCTCGATCTATGATGCGCAATCGATGCCGCCAGACTACCGAGAGTGGGATATCCGGACATCGTTCCTGCAGCGGATTCCCGGCATTCACAAGAATCATCAGCCGTTCTTGCCGCTGTATCCGGCTGCGTTCAAATTTCTCTCCGTGGACCCTTACTACGATGTCCTACTGTCTTCCAGCAGTGCCTGGGGCAAGGGTGTCCGCGTGGATCCTTCTGTCCTGCACATCTGCTATTGCCATTCGCCGATGCGATTTGCCTGGGATTTCGATCACTATGCAGAGCGAGAGCGGATGGATGGGATGAGCCGCCGTGTGGTTCAGCCGATTCTCCGACGATTGCGGAACTGGGACCGGGCAACCTCGAAGCGTGTCCATCAGTTCATTGCCAATTCCGCGGTGGTTCAGGACCGGATCGAGAAATTCTGGGGTCGACAGTCGATCGTTGTTCATCCACCGGTCGATACGGAATCATTCGAGCCGGCGCCACTGAGTGAGATCGGTGACTACTACGTGCTGGTATCGCGTCTGGTGCCCTACAAGCGGTTTGATCTGGCGATCGAGGCGGCCAATCACCTCGGTATCCGGCTGAAAATTATCGGCGATGGACGGGCGAGGGCTGATCTGGAGTCGATCGCTGGGCCGACCGTCGAATTTCTGGGTCGTGTCTCCGATGCTGAGCGGAACCAGCTGTTTGCTCGATGCAAGGCAGCGATCTTTCCGGCTGAGGATGACTTCGGAATTGGGCAGGTGGAAGTGCAGGCTGCTGGACGTCCGGTGATCGCGCTCGATCGTGGTGGTGCCCGGGAGACGGTTCTTGATGGCGAGACTGGGGTACGATTTGCGGAACAGACGGCGTCCGGAGTAGCCGATGCGATCCGTCGATTCGAGCAACTGACGTTCGACGCCGATCGGATCGTTTCCCACGCGTCTCGGTTCAGCCGAGCGCGGTTCGAGCGTGAGATTGCCCGTGTTATCGATGACGCCTACGCTCGCCACACCGACGCAGCCGGATCTCCGTCCCGTGTTTCGCCCGGCAATCTCTGATGATTGAGGATCCGTGGAGCTGACTTACTACTACGCCATTCTGCGTCGCCGATGGGTACCAGTTGTCGTGGTGCCGGCTCTGGTGGCGCTGCTGGTTGCCGGACAAGTGCTGTTGTCGGAGCCGTCCTATGCAACGTCGGCTCAGTTTACGGTGACACGTGCGCCGCAACAGATTGATATCGACGAGTTTCGCTACAACGAGTACTACCTGTTTCTCTCCAGTGAGTTCATGGTCGATGACCTTGTCGAAGTGGTCCGGGGAAATGTCTTTGCCGAGGACGTCCATCAGCGGATACTCGCCGATTTCGGATTTGAAGTGCCGGTGGACGAGATCCAGATGTCAATGACATCCGAACGAACTCATCGAATCCTGTCGATCGATGTCGCCCATGAAGAGGAAGACGTCACGGTGGCAATTGCTCAGTCGGCCACCAATCAGCTGAATGAGAGTGCAACCGCGTACTTCGGTTTCGACGGCGAGGACCGCGGAGCCCTGGTGGAGCCGATCGAGTTTCCACTGGCGGCCGCCCCCGATCTGAGCCGGGACCAGGTCTTCTGGGCGCTGCAGCTGGCAATGGCGATGTTTGGCGGGCTGATGATCGCGATCTTCCTGGAGTACATCGATGATCGTCTGCACAGCGCCGAGTCTGTCGAGCACTCGCTGGGGCTGGATGTCATCGGTGAGATTCCGCGGGGAGAGGGATCCACGTGAGACCGGAAGAGTACCTGCTGATCATCGCTCGACGCTGGTGGCTCGTGTTGCTCACGATGGTCGTGGCGGCGGGCGTGGCGTTTGTCTATAGCTCGACACAGGATGAGACGTATCAGACGTCGGCCCGGTTGATGGCTATTGCTGAACCACCTGACTATTACACCGATCTCTACGCCAAGAACCGACTGGCGTCCTATCGGGATCAGATCGACAATTACGACTTCGTACAGCAGGCGCTGGCCAGTGCCGATGTCGATATCGATCCTGGTCGGGCTGTGAATGCGTTGTCGATGGGCCACAATCCCGACAGCAACATCGTTCAGGTGATTGCCACAGACAGTGATCCGGAGCTGGCGGCAACCGTCGTCAATGCGGTGGCCAGCGAGTTCGTGGCGCAGATGGAACGGGAGAATGAGGTCATCCGGGAGACCTATGCCGATGAGGATCAATCGATCTACCGGGGAGGAATCGTCCGGATTTCCCAACTGGACACACCTGGTCCCCCGGAGTCGGCAACCGGTCCACGAACTCGCCTCAACACCGCGGCAGCGGCAATTCTCGGGCTGGCTTTCGGGGTCTTGCTGACATTCGGGGTGGCCTACTTCGAGGATGCACTGCGGAAACGCGAAGATATCGAACGCTATCTCGACCTGCCAACTATCGGACAGATACCGAAACGCTAGCATGGAGGCGCACGCCATGGCATCCGCAAAGACCCCGGGATCGTCGCCAGACCTTATCGTGGTACGAGAACCGGATTCGCCCGGCGCACAGGCATATCGATCGGTTCGGGAAACGTTGCGACATTCCCGATCCGATCAGCCGGTTGGATCGCTCCTGCTGGCCGATGTCGGCTCGGGAGACCAGTCCGGTGAGGCCGCGGCCAACATTGCGGCCAGTTTTGCGCTGAACGGTGAATCGACGGTGCTGGTTGATCTCGATGCTGCCAGCCCGGTGGTGCACTCCATCGTCAACATCCCATCCAGCCCGGGGTTGATCGACTGGCTGGCTGCTGAGCGAGATTCCGCCGAGAAACGACCATCGCCGCATCCATCGTCGGTGGAGTATCTGTCGGTGCTTCCTGCCGGAGACCGAAATGCGTCGTCCATCCAGTCGCCGCTGGCTGATCTGCTCACCGACACCCGCTGCAAGGCGCTGGTGAGCGCGTTGCAGGCCGATGCACGGTACGTCGTTTTTCACGGATCGGCATCGCCAGTCAGTAGTCAGCTGCTTACAGTAGCTGCCAACGTCGATGCGGTGGTGTTGATTGTCCGGTCAGGAACGACGAAGCGGACGGCCGCGCAGAATGCTAAAGAATCGCTGGAACGAGTTGGTGCCAGACTGCTCGGAGTGGTGCTCACCGAAGATTGATGGTTCGGCTCTCCGGAGGATCAGGGCAGGAACCTCATGACGAACATTCGGTCTTTATTGTCGGAGTCCGATGATCGTCTTCTGGGCGTGTTGACTGTGCTCTGGATCAGTCCTCGCTCGATCAGTTCGGCAATCGATCGCTCGGGTAGCGCATTTACGACGTGAATCGCTGCGCTTATCTGCTGATAGCTCCGCTCTCCATTCAGCATCGTCAGCAATGCCGCCCGGGCTCCGCGGGTGAGATCGGCAAGTTGCCAGATATCGATTGTCCGATCGACCAGTTCCAGGGTTCGGTCGTCATCCACATCTGACGGGGAACGCTCGTTTCCGGAATCACCAGAAGGCTCGGTCTGCTCCAGATGCCGCAGGAGAAACGCGAGGCTTCGCACTACGCGAGGCTGATCGGACCGAAGCTCGACGGGCGCGGCATCGATCGCCGCCTGCACCTGCTTCAGACGGAGAAACAGAGCCTGTCCCGGTGATTGTTGCGGGTGGTCATCGATTTCGCCGGCACTCCGGTCGGATGAAGCTGCGCCGGAGTGCTCCAGCCAGTATTCACTGAGAAATGCAGTGGTAAGAATCAATGGATCCGAACCGGTGGATTCGGGATACTCGATCCCGGGGGCCGGATCGTGTTGTTTGAAGCTCAAGGTTCGCCCGGACTCGTCGAACATGACCATCAACGCCGAGGCGATCTGAGTGGCCATTGCCTGACCAATCGCTGATTGCGAGATGAAGCCGACATCGACCAGCACATCACCGATTCGTTCGGGGTCTGGTGCCACCGATTGCAAGGCCAGCGCCTGCTCGATCTCTTCCTCAGTCGTAAACCCGAGCTGAATCAGCACCTGGCCGATCCGCAACGACTGATCACTAGTGGAGACCGATCGGATTACGCCCTGATCAAGAGACACGGTGAGCGAAATCGAGGCAGATCGACAGGTCAACGATCCCGACTTCCGGAATCGCCGCAGCGCACTGAATAACTCGAGCAACGGAGCGGCGTCCAGTTTGCCGCGCATCGCTGGTCCTGTCCCGTCGATACCAGGGAATAGTCGGTATCATGGCGAGGTGTCGTTCGAAGCTCGTCTCGTCAGGGAGTGTCGGCCGTTGCCTGATCGGTCGCTTTCAGCTCGACCAGCTGAATCATGCTTCGTTGCTGCAAACCCGAGACTGCCTGACCAAATTGCTTAGAATTAAGCCCGCTTCGTAGAGCGATGACGTCGATGGTGGAATCACCATTGAGCACAGACATCACCAGTGATCGTTCTTCATCGGTGAGCGCGTTCACCGTTGACGCATCGATGAGCGTATCGGTCAGCTCCACCCGTAGATTCGAATCATGCACTGACCCCCACTCATCGGCAAGGCGCATTGCATTGAGCACCATCGATTCGAGCCGGATTCCGCTGGCAATCGGGTCGGTTTCAATGTTGGTGGTTGGCTCGAACGAGAAGGTCCCACCGTATTGCACGAGAATCCGGAAAATGGATGCTTCGAGCTGGGCGTTGACGGCATTCTGAATCTGCTCGCGTGTTACGTAGCCGACGTCGATAAGCACATCACCGATACGCGTGGTGTCCGGGTTTACCGCTTGCAGGCCGAGCGCCTGTTCGATCTGCTCCTCGGTCACGTAGCCTTGCGACACCAGCAACTGGCCGATCTTCAATGACCCATCACTGGTCGTCACCGAGGCAACAGCCCCACGGTCGAATTTCAGAGAAATATCGTGTGACTGCGTAGTGAGGACGAGCAGCCCGGATTTGCCGTGGCTGGAGATGATGTACAGGATGTCCTGTAGCGGAAGGTCTACAAGATCGCCGTAGAAGCCCATCGGTGCCCACCAGATTTCTCTTTGAGCGACGAGAGTATCGCCGCGTCTCGGTTCAGGCCAACAGATCCCATGACCTGCCTGACGATCCAGTCGACGTGTGCCTCGGTCAGCGTTCGGTCGGTTACCACCCGCAGAATGATCAACCCTTCGGAGATCTCTTCGAAGCGGGTTTCGATCGTGAACGGTGACTCGCCGAGTACCTGGCGCAAGCGCGCAAGCCGCTCGAGGCTGACATCTCCATTGAAGTTTACCCACCAGCGCTCCAGTTGTTCATCCCCGGCATCCTGGAAGCACTGATATACACCGGGTCGATTCGGCTGCTGGCGACTTTCCTGGATGTCGGAAGCCGCCCAACTGCCCGATTTCGTATGCGTGGAGTGGGTGTCACCCCCACTGGCTCGCGGCAGGTGTGACTCAGTTACGGGTTCGGTGGCTGGTCGTCTGAGTGGTGACGCGGCGAGCGGTGGGCGTGTGAACTCCGCCGGATCGAAGGCAACGATGTGCCCGCCGATGTGGAACTCGTCATTACCAGCTTGCTGGTCTGCTGGATCTGATTCGGACTGAATCTTCTCGTCAGCTTCATCAA
>SLFF01000327.1 GCA_007124395.1 Thermomicrobiaceae bacterium
AGGGTGGAATTCTGACCAACACCGGCTCTCCGGATCCGGACGTGATTCCCAACAAGATCGGTGGAAATTCCTTTGCCGAGTGGGATGAACTGATCGAGGAGATGCTGGCGGGTGATGTGGACCTCCTGATGGTGCACAAAGCTAACCCCGTGTTCGGGATGCCGGCAGCCAGCCGCTTCCAGGACGCACTCGACCAGGTTTCGACGGTGGTCAGTTTCTCGAGCTTCATGGATGAAACCACCCGACATGCCGACCTGATTCTTCCTGACAACACCACGCTCGAACAGTGGGGACTCGATGTCCCCGATCCGTCACCTGGATTCCAGGTGGTGAGCATTCAGCAGCCGGTTGTTGAGCCGTTCGTGAGCTCACGCAACTTCGGGGACTCGCTGATTCGCATCTCGAACGATGCGGGCCTCTCTTTCACATGGAGTTCCATGGAGAACGCGGTTCGCGATCTCGGTGGAGCGCTCGGCGGCGTTGGCCGCGGCCTGCCGGAAGAGGCGAGTGACCCACGAGAATTCTTCGTCGCCATGCAGACCCAGGGCGGCTGGTGGGACGAAGAGAGCATGACGTCTGATGCGCCATCTGGCCCTGAAGATATGCCGGCACCAGCTGAGCCACAGTTCACCGGTGATGAATCCGAATACGATTTCTTCCTGCTTCCGTTCCCGACGAACTCGTATGAATACGGCGAAACGGCAAACCTGCCCTGGTTGCAAGGACTGCCGGATCCGATTACCACGGCGGTCTGGACGACCTGGGTCGAGCTCAATCCGAACACCGCCGACGACATGGGTGTTCAGCTCGGCGATATCGTCCGTATCGAATCTCCGAACGGCAGCATCGAAGTTCCGGTGTACGTCAACCCGGCCGCGCCGCCAACGGTGGCCGCAGTGCCGATCGGGCAGGGACACACCGAATACACTCACTATGCAGAAGACCGTGGCGCAAACCCCATCGAGATTGTTGCGTCACAGACGGACAGTGAAACTGGAGCACTGGCCTGGGCAGCGACCCGGGTGCGCATCGAGCCGTTGAACCGGCGAGAGCGGTTCCCACGCTTCGAGCGCCAGCTTCCGTTCCAGCTCGAAGAGAACCCGATCGTGCAGGTTACCCGTGATGCGTAGCGCAATGTCTGGGGCGACGCACGCGAGTCGCAACGGCCTGAGAGGAGTCTGAATGTCAGCACGTTGGGGGATGGTCATCGATCTCGATCGATGTACGGGCTGTCAGGCCTGTGTGGTCGCCTGTCAGGCAGAAAATAACATCCCGATTAACACCGAGGACATCTTCCACCAGCGTCGCGCGATCGAATGGATCCGCGTTGAGCGCTACTGGGAAGGTGAGTACCCGAACGTCAAGGCACGGTATATTCCGATTCCGTGTATGCACTGCGCTCAGGCTCCCTGCGAGTCCGTCTGTCCCGTCTATGCGACGTATCAGACGAATCAGGGTATCAACATGCAGATCTACAACCGCTGCATTGGTACCCGGTATTGTGCCGTGAACTGCCCGTGGCACGTTCGGTTCTTCAACTACTGGGAGCCGAAGTGGCCGGAGAGCCTCAAGCACCAGCTCAACCCGCACGTTTCGGTGCGGAGCCGTGGTGTGATGGAGAAGTGCACGTTCTGTGTTCAGCGGATCGTCCGCACAGAGCAGCAGGCACAGGTCGATGGCCGCGAGGTCCA
Source organism: Thermomicrobiaceae bacterium (assembly GCA_007124395.1). Taxonomy (GTDB): domain Bacteria; phylum Chloroflexota; class Chloroflexia; order Thermomicrobiales; family Thermomicrobiaceae; genus SLMJ01. The sequence continues at coordinate 1,692 of SLFF01000327.1, forward strand.
GGACGGCGAGTTCACCACCGCGTGTGCGCAGGCCTGCCCAACGGATGCCATCGTCTTCGGTGATCTGGATGATCCGGAGAGCCGGGTTGGTCAGATGGCGGCAGACACCGATCGCGGGTACCAGCTCCTTAGCGGGCTCGGAACTGACCCGGCGGTGCTGTACCTGAAGAAAATCGATCCGGATGCGCCGGAAGAAAACGGTCACTACTAGTCGGGAAGGGTGGAGCAGTCGAACATGTCTTCACACGGACATATAGTTCCAAGAGTCTGGTCGCTCTCCCCACGTGAGATCGCCGCAGACGGAACACGACGCATTGGGGAGCTAGGCTCTCTCTACAGATTAGGAATCATCGTCGCTGCCGTACTGGCAGTCGTCGGGATCGTCTCGTTGATCGCAGGACCACTGCTGCAGGGGTACTCAGACCGAACCGTCTGGACCTACGTGACCGCAGTGTTCTTCTTTCTGATGTCAACGGTTGCGGCCGCTCCGTGTCTCTCGGTCGGGCTTCGCCTGGCTCGAGGTCACTGGCGCCGTCCAGTAAACCGGGTTGCGGAGATCTGGGCCGCGGCCCTGATCGTTCCGGCGATCCTCTTCTTTGTGCTGCAGGGTACGCACCCGAGCTCGATGGATCGCTCTTCACTCTGGATGGGCTGGCCGGGAGCTCCCTGGCTGTGGTCCAGCATTATGATGATTTCTCTGGTTGCCTGCGGGTACGCGTTTCTGTACATCAGCGCCCGACCGGATTTCGCGATTCTTCGGGATCAGGTCGATCCGAACCCGAAGGGGTTCTTCGCCCGCATGGCGGGTGACTGGCGCGGCACCATCAAGCAGTGGGCCGTCCATGATCGCGGACTGAGCTACATCGGCGTCTTCTATCTCATGCTCTTCGTGGGCACCATGACGGTCATCTCCAGTGACTTCATCATTGGAATGGTCCCGGGTTACCACAGTTCGATCTTCCCGGTGTACTGGGTGGTGACATCGTTTCAGGCCGGAATTGCATTGACGATCGTGACATCGGCAATCCTCCGCAAGTTCGGTGGGGCCGAGAAGTACCTGGAGCTGGATCAGTTCTGGGGTCTGTCCAAGATGCTGCTTGCGTTTGGGCTGCTCTGGTTCTACTTCTGGTGGTCAGAGTTCATCATTACCTGGTACAGCCGTATGCCGTATGAAGTGAACTTCCTGAGGTTTTTCTTCTTCGATACCTATCTCTGGCTGTTCGTTATCGTGATTGCCTTCTGTTTCCTGGCACCGCTGCTTGGTCTGATGTGGAACTTCGTCAGACGCAGCTACACCGGCCCAACCGTGGTGGCCGTGCTGGTACTGCTGGGAATCTTGGCAGATCGAATCCGGCTCGCATCGATCGGCTCGACGGTCGAAGACATCTACGCACCGTACTTCCTGGAGGTGCCAAGTACGCACTATCCAGGTGTGTTCGATGTGTTATTGACTGTGGGCTTCATTGGAGCTGCGGTCGGAATTGTTCTGGTAGCCATGCGGTTTATCGCAGTGCCATCCATCTGGGAAGTCACGAGCGGACTCTGGCTGCGGAAGATGCGCAAGTTCAAGAAGGCCGAAGTGATCGTTATCGGAAAGCCGGAATAGGCCGGAGAGCCGCCGCGCGGAGGAACAGATGCAGGAACGACATCCCTTAAAGGGAGAAGCAATTACAAAGGAATTGCTCCGGCCGCTCAACCAGACACCGATGATCTTCTGGGTTGCGGTGATCATTCTGGGTGGGATTCTCACGGCGTTCGCGTTCGCCGTCGGCTGGATGTTCTACTGGGGCCTCGGGACAACCGGCCTCAACACCCCGATCTTCTGGGGATTCATGATCACGAACTTCGTGTTCTGGATCGGTATCAGTCACGCAGGGGTGATGATCTCGGCCATTCTGCGCCTCACCCAGGCAGAGTGGAGACGCCCCGTCACCCGTGCCGCCGAGGTTATGACGATTTTCAGTCTTCTGACGGCTATGGTCTTTCCGTTCCTGCATACTGGCCGTCCATGGAGAACCGTCTACTGGGTCTTTCCATATGACTTCGAGCGTGGTGTCTGGCCAGACCCGCGTGGCCCGCTGGTGTGGGACCCGGCTGCAGTGTTCACCTACCTGACTGGTAGTACGCTGTTTCTGTACACCACACTGATTCCGGATATGGCGCTCCTGCGGGATCGCTCTACCGGATGGCGCAAGACGCTGTACACCATCCTCGCGCTTGGCTGGCGCGGGAACGAGCGCCAGTGGAAGCTTCAGCTCGTCGCCGGTATTCTGCTGTCGGCCCTGATTCTTCCAGTGTTCGTGTCGGTGCACAGTATCGTGTCCTGGGACTTTGCGGTCTCGCTCATCCCGGTCTGGCACGCGTCCATTTTTGCTCCGTACTTCGTGATCGGAGCGGTCCACTCAGGGGTCTCGGCGGTGATTACCCTGA
>SLFF01000027.1 GCA_007124395.1 Thermomicrobiaceae bacterium
CTTCGGCTGGGTTGGAATGGCCGGTGTGTTGCTCTTTCTTCCGGCCCGGTTCTGGGACGACGTTTCGGCAATCGCCCGAAGACTCAACCTGTGGGATCGTGCGGTGATGCCCGTTTATGACGGGCTCTACGCGTTCGGTGATCGATGCGCCCGGGCGCTACCGAGTCTGCGCCCGAATCTCGGCGTTCCATCTGTAGTGCGCGACGGCGCATTTGACGTCGGGATGACGTTCCTGATTTTGTCGCTCTTCGTCTTGCCGGCGATCTGGTTCATAGACGATCAGGATGCGATCAACTGGGAACAGAGCAGTCTCGAGCAAAGCATTGAAGATAACTTCCGCAAGATTGGCGTCCGACAGTCGCCGTGGACCGTGTTCGCACCAACACCGCGGACAACTGACCGCTGGTATGTCTTCGCCGCATCGACCACCAATGGCGAGTTTCTCGATGTCTACAACGACCGACCGTTCTCGTTCGATCGTCCCTATGACGAGCTTCAGAACATCTACGGGAACTATCGAGAGCGCTTCTACATGAACACTATTCGTCGGGCTGGCCAGGCAGGAACGCCGCCAGACTACCTTGTGAATTACATCTGCCGCGACTATGCCGATCAGGGCATCGAGTTGATGCAGATCGAGATGTACGTGATACATGAGACCGTGACGCGCGAGACGATCGACGACTGGCAGAATCGCAACACCTGGAGCGAGCTGATGTCCCGCCACGCCTGCCCCGGTCATGCTGTCGAAGAGCTCGATCTGCCGAGCGATCCTCCGTAGCCAGCGCCCCCAGCGAGCGAACTAGCGTCTTAACTTCTTCCTGAACTATCCTCAACAGGGAATTCATTATCACCCTGCAGCGTAGTGGAACGCTGTAAAGGGCATGTTTTGCGCACCAGGCGACAAGAGATTGGACGAATCTGGAATGCACCAGCTCCCGTATGACAAGCCGGGACGTTTCTACCGGGGCAACATTCACATGCACTGTGATGCCTCGGACGGGCAGGTTTCTCTCGATGACGCCGTCAAGATGTATCAGCAGAACGGCTACGACTTCATCGCGATGACGGACCATTTCATTCCACAGTTCGACTGGCCGATCACCGATACCCGCTCGTATCGAACCAGCGATTTCACGACGCTCATCGGAGCCGAGCTCCACGCGCCGACGCTGGAAAACGGCGAACACTGGCACATCGTGGCGGTCGGGCTGCCGCTCGATTTTGCACCTGCCACCGAGAACGAAACTGGTCCGTCGCTGGCACAGCGAGCCGCGGACACCGGCGCCTTCATCGGGATCGCCCACCCGGCCTGGTACGGCGCGTCACTGAACGACGTCCTGAGCATCGAGTGTGCCCACGCCGTCGAGATTTTCAATCAGGGATGCGCCGCGGACAGTGATCGTGGGGAGAGCTGGTACATCACTGATCTCGCCCTGACCACAGGCCGGCGACTGACGGCATTCGGGACCGACGACGCCCACTTCCGAACCGCTCACCCGGACGTCTTCGGTGCCTGGACGATGGTGAAATCCGAAGAACTGGACCCGGATGCGCTTCAGGATGCACTGAAAGCCGGCCACTACTACAGCACCCAGGGGCCGCTGATTCATGACATCAGCCTCAATAGCGATCAGTCTGCGGTGCAGATCCGGACATCGCCGGTTCGCTCGATGTTGGCCATCGGGCCACGCTCCCGATACCTTGCGAAACACGGAGCCGGACTGACAACTCATGAATTCCCGCTGGAGAAATTCAGCGACAACTACTTCCGCATCACCGTGATCGATGACAGCGGGAAGCGCGCCTGGTCCAACCCGATCTGGTTTGACTGATCAAACAGAGAAAGAACGGCTTGCCCAATCCGTCGACCTGTGTCAATCTGTGGTCGGATTGGCCGCAGAAAACATAGCTAACTGAGTGGATTGGACGCGCCACGATGAAGAGTCTGCCGTTTCGGCAACCGGGCCGCTTTTTCCGGGGCAATCTGCATGCCCACTCCACGGTGTCTGATGGTGCGCTGGACCCCGGGAGTCTGATCGATGCCTATCGCCGGAACGGCTACGACTTCATCGCCGTAACCGATCACTTCCGGGATCGCTTCGGATTTCCGATCACTGATACCCGGGAGTTTCGGGATAGCGAGTTCACCACGATCCTCGGGGCAGAGCTCCATCCGGCAGCGCTGGAGAATGGCGAGGACTGGCACATCCTGGCGGTCGGTCTGCCACTGGACTTCCCGGCAGCCAGCCCGGATGAAGACGGCCCAACCCTCTCACGGCGCGCCAGAGATGCCGGGGCCTTCGTCGCCATCGCCCACCCCCACTGGTACAGCGCCACGATGAACGACGTCCGTTCGATCGAAGCGGCACACGCCGTCGAGATCTTCAACATGACGTGCCACATGGCCAACGATCGCGGATATGGCTGGTACATGGCCGATCTGCTGCTGGCCGAGGGTCGGAAACTTCTGGCGATCGCCACCGACGACACCCATGCCAAACCGGAACGACCAGATATGTTTGCTGGCTGGGTAATGGTCAAAGCAGAACGGCTTGACCCAGACAGTCTTCTCGATGCCATCAAGGCGGGGCACTTCTACTCCAGCCAGGGGCCACTGATTCACGACATCGTCATCAGCGATGATCGCTCGACGGTCACAGTAGAGACCTCGCCGGCTAGCTCGATTCAGGTCTGCGGTCGTGCCCAGCGCACCCGGGATGTGCACGGCAACGGAATTACGTCCTGCACGATCGATCTCGATCGGGTCCAGAACGACTACTTCCGGGTTACCGTCATTGATTCCAGCGGAAAACGTGCCTGGTCGAACCCGATCTGGCTGGATTGAGCGACACCATGAAGATCACCAGCATCGAAGCACTGAGGTTGAACCGGCCACCCCATCAGCACACGACCACGCCCCGGCGTGAGCCCTGGGAGCCGCGAGACGAGGTCGCAAACCCGATGTCCCGCTTCTCACGATTCAAAGCTCACCGGAGCCTCTGGCGCCCGGAGTGGGAAGACGTCTGGTGCCGGGTGACACTCGAAGATGGAACGCAGGGACTGGGAAACACCATCAACGGCCGGCCAGTTGCCGCAGTCATTGAAGACCACCTCGGCCCTCACCTGATCGGCGAGGATGTCTTCAGCACAGACAAGATCGCCGACATGATGTTCCGGCTGTCCAAACCGTATGGAACAACCGGCCTCGCGTCATACGCGATCAGTGCCATCGATCTGGCAATCTGGGATGCACTGGGCAAGTTGCAGGATAAGCCTGTCTATGCCTTGCTCGGCGGAGCGCACAAGCCATCGATCCAGTGCTACGCCACCGGGAACGATGTCGACTGGTATCAGGAGCTCGGGTTTCGAGCATTCAAGCTCGCCTGTCCCTATGGACCAGCCGATGGCACCGATGGAATCCGGAAGAACGAAGCGTTCGTGGCACAGACACGAGAGCAGATCGGTGACGACTGCGATTTGATGATTGACTGCTGGATGGCGTTCGATGTCGAGTACACCGTTCAGCTGGCCGAGACGCTGCGACCCTACCGGATCAAATGGCTGGAAGAGACACTGATCCCCGAGGATTTCGATGCCCACGTGGCGCTGCGCAATCGATTGCCATGGCAGACCCTCACTACCGGTGAGCACTGGTATACCCATGTCCCGTTTCAGTGGGCAGCAAACCATCGGGTGGTCGATATTCTCCAGCCAGACATCAACTGGGTAGGCGGACTGAGTACCGTTCAAAAGATCGGCGCAATCGCCGACGCAGCCGGATTGAGCGTGATCCTGCATGCTGGTGGAAACAACCCGTTCGGGCAGCACTTCAGTATCGCCTCGCCATCTGTTCCCTTGCTGGAGTGTTTTGTCGGGACACCACCCGGCGTACCGCTGGAAGAGGGTTGGCGGCTGCCTGGTCAGGCAATTCCCGAGAATGGAATGCTTACCCCATCAGACGCGCCCGGGTTCGGGTTGGAGATCCCTGAAGACTGGCTGGCACCGTTCTTCGGAACGTAATTTTGCACCGGTCATGAGCATAACCAGACACGCCGAAAAGGGATTGTGCAGCCAGATGGCCGGCTCAGGCCCGGCCAGAGCTCGTGTTATACTCTCGCCTGCCCGATTCTGTGTGAACGGGTCCATTCTTCGACAGAGACACTAGCGGATATATGGCAGAACCAGGACTCGCACAACGTCTAAGGCGCCACTCGCGAAACTCCGGCATGATGATCGGCGTCAGCATGGCCGCCGCAATGATTCTCTGTATCGCCGCATTCATCTGGCTCTACGTCCAGATCGGCCCGTTGCTGAGCGATTTCATCCCACAGGAAACGGCCGAGGAGCCAGAGACAATCGGTATCGCCGGTTCCCAGCCTACCCCGGGCCCCAGTGCAGTCGATGACTTCTCACTGGCTGAGATACCGCCTGAACCGCTGTCGACACCGTCACCAGATGATGACGCTGACGACGAGGCGACCGATGATGCGGACGACGACGCGGACCTGGATGTCTGGACTCCTACTCACCAGCTTCGGGACGGTCCGAACGTCAATTTCCGCTCTGGACCAAATACGATGTCCGAGCCACACGGTTCACTGCCGCCAGGAACTCCACTCGAGTTTCTTGGTGAGGAAGAGCCGGCCAGCGGCGCTGTCTGGATGTCCTTCGAGATCGAAGACGGAACCCAGGGCTGGATTCGGGACGTCGATGTTGTCGAAGTCGAAGACGACGATGATGATGCGGACGACGAGTAACCCCACCTCGCTTTGCTATACTTCCTCACAGTCTAGACGTCACTCTTCGATCCTTTTCGCCATTCAATGACGAGGTCAAACCATGCAGAAAGTTTCGATTGTTGGGCTCGGATTGATCGGTGCATCCATCGGACTCGGTCTCCAGAAGTGGGCGACCGACGATGGCCAGCGAAAATCCGTCCTCGAAATCAGCGGGTTCGATGTCGCCATCGAACATCAGAATTACGCCAAGAAGATCAAAGCGGTGGATCGCACCGAGTGGAACCTCGGTGATGCGATCGATGACGCAGACGTGATCATCATCGCGACACCCGTGACATCGATTCGCGATGTCATGGAAATCGTCTCCGATCGCGCTCCGCAGAACGCTATCGTTACCGACACCGGCAGCACCAAGTCGAAGGTGATGGAGTGGGCCGATGAACTGCTTCCAACATCGATGAACTTCATCGGTGGCCACCCGATGGCCGGCAAAGCGGTGAGTATCGAAGGCGCCGAGGCGACCCTGTTCAAAGGTGCAACCTGGTGTGTCTCTCCCTCGGTAAATGCAACCGATGAATCAGTACAGACCGTCTTGGGGATCGTCTCCGCACTTGAAGCCGAACCACGGTTCATCGATCCGCACGAGCACGATGGGTTCGTCGGTGCCGTCAGCCACCTTCCATTCATGCTCTCGATTGCTCTGATGCGCTCGGTGGCCAGTGATAGCTCATGGAAAGAGCTCTGCCAGCTGACATCGAGCGGATTTCGCGATGTCTCACGTCTCTCGGGTGGCGACCCGAAGATGCACCGGGACATCTGCGCCACCAACCAGGACAACGTCATTCGCTGGATCGATTCGGCCGTTGACAACCTCAACAACATGCGAGAGATGATCGCTGATGGATCCGATGAGGCGATGGAGCAACTGCTGCAGGAGATGGACGCAGCGCAGCATGCTCACGCCCAGTGGGTCACCAGCGCTCGGGACGGCCGCATGATGGATGAACCCGAGAGTGAAGTCATGTCCACCTCGGTTGGCGAACAGATGCAGCAGATGCTCTTCGGAAACCTGTTCCGTCGCAAGCCGAAAGTCGGCAACGAGCAGGACCGCAAGAACGGTCAGAACCAGTAGAGCTCCAGCCATAATCGAGATAAATCAAAACGGACCGGCCAGGTGGCCGGTCCGTTTCTTCATTCGCAATCGTGTGCAATCGTGCTGAGCAATCGATCTCAGGGGACGATTTGCCAGTCATCTGGCAATGAATACTGATACAGGATGGGAATCGGTTCTCCCTGGCGTCGGACGCGCCCGCGATCCTTGCGCTGCACATCCTCGTAACTGTTCTGCACCTGTACAATGCGCTGTTCCTTCAGGTTCAGCAAGACCAATCCGGTATCGGCCGGTTTCAGGCTGACCTGTCGCATCTGCTCATTGAAGATCCTGAACGGTGGCAACTGGCGGTTGCTCATTTCGTCGACCCAGCCGTTGAAGGCGTCAATATCGTCCCGGGTATTGTGTTCATCGAACACAGAAAGGCCAGACCGGACATCCTCCACAAAGCTCTCGTCATATGGTTTCGTGTACTCCAGCAACTCCTGGGTTGTCGAGGGGTTGCGGCTGCATGCCGCCACCAGCATTTTGATCGTGTGACAGGGGCCAACGAAACTCGTGATCCCTTCGCTATCGACGACGGTAAATCGAATTACGCTCACCTTGATGGCACCAATCAGTAGTTCTCTTGTCCCACATGCGGCGGGCGTCACCCGCCTCCAGTTAATCGTAACATTGATGGTGAGGATAACTCTTGAACGCATCATCGAAACTCGAGCATTGCCATGACTGAGCAGAACACGATCGACAATCAGCAGGCTCGCTACGCCCGTCAGCGAATTCTCGGCGTCATCGGCGAGACCGGGCAGCAACGCCTTCTCGACGCTCGAATTGCCATACTCGGCGTCGGCGCGCTCGGAACGCATGTCGCTGACACCCTTGCCAGAGCCGGAGTCGGATTCATCCGACTGGTTGATCGAGACCTGCCCGAACTCAGCAACCTGCAACGCCAGATACTGTTCGATCTGAGTGATGTCGAACGTGGCGTCCCGAAGGCAGCCGCCGCCGCAGAACGGCTCAGTGCAGTCAACCCGGGTATCGAGTTCGAGTCGCTGGTGACCGATATCAACCCGACCAACATCGAGCGAATGATCAGCGACGTCGATCTGGTCATCGATGGTTCTGACAACTTCGAGCTTCGCTACCTGCTCAACGATGCAGCGATCAAACATTCCGTGCCCTGGGTCTACGGCGGGGTGATCAGCACCCACGGCATGTCGATGACGATCCGGCCGGGAATATCACCGTGTCTCCGGTGTGTCTTCCCCGAATCGCCAGCTCCCGGTGACGCGCCGACGTGCGACACCGCCGGTGTTCTTGGCGCCGCAGTAGCGATGGTTGCGTCGATTCAATCGACCGAGGCGATCAAGTATCTCACCGGCGACCACGAATCACTGAGCCAGAATCTGACGATGATCGATCTCTGGGAGATGTCGTTCCGGCAGGTGTCGCTCGGCGTGCGGAATCCATCATGCCCGGCCTGTGGTAATCACGATTTCGCATTTCTGGACAGACAGGCTCCACGTCAGACGACCGATCTATGCGGCAGCGATTCGATTCAGATCATGATCGATCCCGCACCGAGCCTCTCCCTGGAGTCGCTTGCCAACCGCCTGCGAGACGCGGGAGAGGTCAGTTACAATGCCTATCTCTTGCGGCTTAAGTTGAACGGGTATCAAATGACGGTGTTCCCGGATGGTCGAGCCATCATCAAAGGGACAACTGACCCCGGTGAGGCACGCTCGTTGTACGCGCGATATGTCGGAATGTGAGGACCAGGGTGATCTACCTCGATAACGCTGCAACCAGCTGGCCGAAACCCGACCGTGTTTACGAAACACTTGGATCGTTCCTGCAACATTCCGGGGCCAATCCGGGCCGATCTGGACACCGAATGGCGACCAGTGCCGCCGGGATGCTGGATCGTACCCGAAACCGAATAGCCGCCCTGTTCAACGCGCCTGGTCCGGAGCAGGTCATTTTTACGCTGAACGCCACTGACGCGCTCAATTTTGCGATCAAAGGTGCGCTCATCGCCGGTGATCACGCCATCTCCACGGTGATGGAGCACAACTCCGTCCGCCGGCCACTTCGCGCAATGGAATCGCAAGGTGTGACCACCACGAAGATTCCGGCCGATTCCGAAGGGTTCATCAGCGTCGACGATGTACGCGCTGCGGTAAGACCCAACACGCAGTTGATCGCAGTTACCCACGCATCCAACGTCAACGGCGCCATTCAGCCGATTGCCGAGATCGCCGAGATTGCCCGGGAAAACGGCGCGCTGCTGCTGGTCGATGCCGCCCAGACCGCCGGGACAATTCCGATCGACATTGCCGACATGGGTATCGATCTCCTGGCCATTCCGGGTCACAAAGCCCTGATGGGGCCACCGGGAACCGGGGCGCTCCTGATCGGCGATCGCGTTGATCTTGACGATCTGAATACCGTGCGCGAGGGTGGAACCGGGGGAAACTCCGAAGAAGATACTCAGCCGCGGGAGTTGCCGGCACGCTATGAGGCGGGGACGCACAACACCGTAGGGATTGCCGCGCTCGGCGCTGCGCTCGACTTCCTCGTCGATGTCGGCTTCGAAGAGGCCGGACACCACGAGCGTGAGATGACCTGGCGACTGATCGAGGGGCTGACCGGACAAACAGGCATTACGATCCTGAATCCGTCCGAGCCTTCGCAGCATGTTGCGGTCGCCTCGATCACGGTCGATGGCTGGGAGCCGTCAGAATTCGGCACCACGCTCGATTCGGCCTTCGAGATCGCCTGCCGAACCGGCCTGCATTGCGCCCCGGAAGCTTGTCAGGCGCTCGGAGCGTTCCCGGGAGGTACGGTACGCTTCAGTCCAGGGTACTGGACCACGCCAGACGAAATCGACCAGGCGATCGAAGCAATCAGGGAACTGGCTCGCTCACCGTTGACAATGACATCCTGAGGGCAACATGAAGGACCGTGAGAACTCGCGTGTGGAGCGCGAAATCAATGAAATACTCGATCGCAAAGATCTCGGGACTCCAAACGAAAAGCTCCCGGGGCGTCGCTACCAGCCTGGAAGCGGAAAGTTGCAGTTCAATCAGGCCAGATCAACCCTTGGCCGGATTCCACCGGGCATACTCTGGCTGGTCGGAATCTTCGGATTCGGCCTTCTCGCGGTGATGCTGGCAGACTGGTCCCGCACACTGGCGATGGTGTTCGGGGTTCTGGCGATCATAGTGGTGTTCAGCCCTATCTACTTCTGGAGCAAACCAACGCCGATCGCTCCCAAGCAAAAGGAATGGCGCGGCCGGGTTATCCAGATGCCTCCACGGCAGGACACCATGACCGGCCGGATCCGGCACAAGATCTGGGAATTCCGCAATCGCTCCCGATGAGGCTGGACAAACCTCTCGATCTCAGACATCCTGACCAGACATCCAGCCATCTCACATTCGAACAGTTCAAACGGTTATACGGCAATGAGGGGCAAGTATGCCGAACGTGGTCAGTGACATTGTTGATGTATACGTTTTCAGGAAATCGCGGCGCCGGGTTCAATTTCTGGTGCTACGCCGGCGTGATGACGTAGTTCTGGGCAGTATCTGGCAATCGATCCACGGCAAGATCGAGCCTGGTGAGTCAGCGGTGGATACCGCGATTCGAGAAGTCCAGGAACATACGCAACTCGATCCACACAAGATCTACTCTGCCGACTACATAAATCAGTTCTACGATCACCACACCGATACGATCGTGCTCGCTCCGTCATTTGCGGTGCTGGTTGGTCCATCCGACGAGCCGACCCTTTCCCCGGAGTACGGTGACTACGCCTGGTGTGACCTGGAAGAGACCGTTGCCCGCCTGCCGTGGTCGGGCCAGCGATGGGCTGCCCGGCACATTTTTGATGTGATTGCCGTGGGTGGTGAAGAGGCTGAATTCTATATGATTCGGTAGCATTTGCGGCCCTGTCATGATCGGTATACTTCCAGAACGCACAGTCCGCCAGCGATCCAGAGAATGAGCGAGCGATAACCGTGGCCAGATTCACCATTGCAACAGATTTTCAGCCAACCGGAGATCAGCCGCGGGCGATTGAACAGCTCACCAGTGGGTTGGAGCAGGGCTTCCATCATCAGACATTGCTCGGGGTCACCGGCTCCGGCAAGACATTCACGATGGCCAACGTCATCGAGCGAGTCAACCGCCCAACGCTTGTCCTGGCGCACAACAAGACCCTCGCAGCCCAGCTCTACAGTGAGTTCCGGGAGTATTTCCCGAACAATGCCGTCGAGTATTTCGTCTCCTACTACGATTACTACCAGCCAGAGGCATACGTACCGCGAACCGATACCTATATCGAGAAAGATTCCGACATTAATGAGGAGATCGAGAAACTGCGTCACGCAGCAACCCGATCACTCCTGACTCGCGAAGATGTCATCATCGTGGCCAGTGTTTCGTGTATTTTCGGTCTCGGATCGCCTGAGGACTACGGCGCCACGGTGGTTCAGATGCGAAAAGGTGGCTCGGTACGACGGGATCGTGTTCTCCGCCATCTCATCGACATCCGCTACGAGCGCAACGACATGACACTCACCCGGGGCACCTTCCGGGTACGCGGCGATACGCTCGACATCTTCCCTTCCTACGAAGAGATCGCCGTCCGGGTTGAATTCTGGGGTGACGAGATCGATCGGATCGTCGAGATCGATCCACTGACTGGGGAAGTCCTCATCGAACGCAATGAGGTCGAGATCTATCCGGCCAGTCACTTCGTCACCAGCCAGGACAAACTGAAATACGCGATCCAGGACATTCAGGAAGAACTGCGACACCGTTTGCGTGAACTCGAGGGTGAAGACAAGGTGTTGGAAGCGGCCCGACTGAGGCAGCGCACCATGTACGATCTGGAGATGCTGCAGGAAGCCGGATACTGCTCCGGTGTCGAGAACTACTCGATGCACATCTCCCGTCGCAAACCCGGAGAGCAACCCTGGACGCTGATCGACTACTTCCCAGACAATTTCCTGATGTTCGTCGATGAGTCTCACATGTCCATTCCGCAGATACGTGGGATGCACGCCGGGGACCGATCCCGCAAGAACGTCCTGGTCGACTATGGATTTCGTTTGCCATCTGCCCGCGACAACCGACCGCTGACATTCGATGAGTTCGAACGCAGTGTCAATCAGCTGATTTACGTCTCGGCAACTCCCGGGCCATACGAGATGGAACACAGCGAGCAGATCGTCGAGCAGGTTATTCGTCCGACCGGCCTGGTCGATCCCGAGATCTCGGTCCGCCAGACCAAAGGCCAGATCGACGATCTCATGGATGAATTGCAACGGCGGATCGCCCGCGGCGAACGGGCGCTGGTCACGACATTGACCAAACGAATGGCCGAAGACCTGGCGGATTTCCTGAAGGAGTCCGGAGTCCGTACCCATTACCTGCACAGTGAGATCGATACACTGGAGCGGATCGAGATCCTGCGAGATCTGCGGCTCGGGGTCTACGATGTTGTCGTTGGAATCAACCTCCTCCGGGAAGGGCTCGATCTCCCCGAAGTATCACTGGTGGCGATTCTCGACGCGGACAAAGAGGGCTACCTGCGCTCGGAAGGATCGCTGGTTCAGATGATCGGCCGGGCCGCGCGTCATGTCGACGGACTCGTGGTGATGTATGCCGACAACATGACACGCTCGATGAAGAAGGCGATCGAGGAGACCTACCGGCGTCGCGCTATCCAGCTGGAACACAACGAGGCGAACGGAATTACTCCGCGGGGCATCATCAAAGAGATCAAGGACCTGACCGATCGTGTCAGAGCAGTCGCTGAAGAGAAACCGGAGTATGATGCCGGCTCCGAGTCTGGCATTATCAGCGAAATTCCGCCAGATGAATTGGCACGAATGATCTCTGATCTCGAAAAACAGATGAAACAGGCATCGAAACAGCTCGAATTCGAGAAAGCAGCGCTACTGCGTGATCAAATTGTCGAACTGCGGCGAATCCAGGAAGTCGTCTGACACCAATGCCGTTCATACGCGTTAACAATAGGGAGTGCTCGACGCAGTCGTGGACTCCAATGAACCATGCCCGACATCAACCTTGCAGGATAGAGAGAATCGACAACGACAATGTCAACGCGATGGACACCCGAAGCACCACGCGCCCAGCAAGCTGAATCCAGCCAACCAAAGTGGAAAAAGTATCTGCTCCCGGGCGCAGGCGCCGCGGCGCTTCTGCTTGTCGTGATCGTGGTTGTCGCCATTATGGCAGCGAGCGACGACGAACATGACGATGATAACGATGAAACGGACGACATCGAACTGGCTCTGGATGCGGAGGCCTCGGAAACGCGAACACCTGAAGCAGAGGCAACGGAAGAAGAGGATCTCACCCCAACTCCTGAGCCAACAATTGAGATGACCACTCCGACGCCTGAACCTGACGACGCGGCGGAATCAGAGCTCGTGATGATCCCGACCCCGACGCCAACTCCGATTCCTGTCGCTGAAGAGCCAGTTCCGACCGAGCCACCGGCGCCCGCACCGGATCAGCCAGCGCCCGAAGCTCCACCTGTTACGGGTGATTTCGGGGAGCTACCACCGGCAGACATGCCGAGTGGCAGCGCAGCGGATTCCATCAGCTTGTCATTCAATCTGGATATGAGCCTGCAGTCGATGCCCGGACAGGCCTCGGTCTACCAGATCAATCGACGTCAATGGACCGCGAGTGACGTGCAATCAATGGCGTCCCGGCTCGGGGTCAATGCTGATGTTGTCGATCAGGGTGGCGGCAGTTTCCGGGCCGAGGGCAGCTCGGCGAGCGTTTACGTTAGCCCGACAACTATCCAGTTTGTCCGGTCATCCTCCGGAGACAGCGAGCCATCACTTCCGGGCAACGATCAGCTCGTTCAGACGGCACGCAGCTGGTTGGTGGACAACGGTCTTACCGGTACAGGTGTCGGATCGGGCCAGGTACTTGATCGCGATGAAAGCACCGGCAGGGCATTCGTACAGCTCAAACCGGCTGAACCATCTCGAATCATCTCCGGCACTCCGAGCGCCGGCGTAACCGTCCGTGGCGATGGTGTCATTACCGAGGCCACGATCACCTGGCCACAATCGCTGTCGGGATCGACCTATGGGCTTCGCTCCGCGGACAATCTCTGGGCCGATGCCACCCAGGGTCGTGGATTCGTTGACATTCGCGCCTCTGATCTGCCCGGTAATTTCCAGGGCGCCTCTGGTACGGTATCGATTACCAGCGGAGGAATTGCCTACACGATCGCTGGTAGCTCGCAGGGCTCGCAGTATCTGGTTCCCGTTGCCGTATTTTCGGGCACCGCGACGGTCAATGGCACCGGTGGAATCCCGGTCAATATCTATGTTCCGGCCGCAGCTGCGCAGGCCGGTCCCCGAGGTTAGAACAGCTCGAACTCCCATGAGGTTGAAGGGTCTGCTCTCGTGAACTGGTTTCGTGTCGCTCGCCATCTCGGACTCGTCTTCATCGTGCTTGGAGCCATGGTGGCTCCAAATCTGATGCAGGATGCCTCTGCCTATCCCAACCGGATACGCTGGGGATACTACGTGCAATACGACGCCACATCGCTAACCTCGCTACGACAGCAGGTTCACAACCTGGACGTCGTTTCTCCGTATCTCTATCAGGTCCGTTCAGATGGCACGATCCACACGTTCAATTCGGATGCCGCCATCCAGGTGATGCGTGATGCCGGTGTAAAGATCGTCCCGATGGTCACCAACAATTTGCGTTGGGACGATTTCACGAAGATGCTCGAAGATGAAGAGATGCGCGAAAAAATCATCGATAACCTGGTCGATCTGGTCGAAACCAACAACTGGGACGGAATCCACATCGATTTCGAAGCGGTCAACGCATCTGATGCAGACCTCATGACCAAGTTTCAGAAAGAGCTCTCCGAAGAGCTGTGGCCCCGCGATCGTATGGTGACGCAGGCGGTCATCGCCCGGGTGTCAGACGTACCGTCGGTATGGGGTGGCGCCTACGACTATGCCGAGTTGGCGAAGTACAACGACCATATCGTCATCATGGCCTACGATCACACCCCCGTCGGAGCCTCGCGACCATACGCCGTTGCCCCGGAATACTGGGTTCGCAACGTGTCCCGGTATGCCACTTCGCGCATCCCGAAAGAGAAGGTCCTGCTCGGCGTGCCGTTCTACGGCTATGACTGGCCATTGAAAGACGATGACTCCGGCGAAACCTCCGATCGTGCACGGGCGATGAAACATAGCGACACGATGGCACTCAATTCAGAGGACGACATCGAATATCACTGGGATGACCGCGCAAAGACACCGTGGGCATCCTACACCGACAGCGAGGGTCGCGAACGCGAGGTCTGGTACGAAGATGTCGAAAGTCTTCGCTACAAACTCGATGTGATGGTCGAGTACGATCTCGGCGGAATGGCTGCATGGAGACTCGGGCAGGAAGATCCGGCGGTCTGGGAGCAGATCTCGATGATGTCTACTCCGGCATCACGCGTCGCCCCGGTGGAGAGCACCGACACGCTCTGGTACTTCACCGAGACAGGCCATACCCTCCGCACCGTGTTCCTGAACTA
>SLFF01000298.1 GCA_007124395.1 Thermomicrobiaceae bacterium
GGGGGACTTCCCGGCCGCATACGACGAAGACTTCAACGGTGCAATCTATCGCGATCGGAACGCGCACGCCTGGGTTGAAGTGTATTTCCCGGAATATGGCTGGGTCGATTTCGAGCCAACTCCATCTCAGTCGACGATCAGCCGTGGTTCGAGCCAGGATGATCCGGATCTCCAGGATGACCTGACGATGGATCCGGCGCTTGGTGGCGAGATGCCAGGGGATCGCCTCGATTACTTCGAGGAAGAGTTTGCGCCGGGCGCAGGTGGTGGCGATCTGGTAGGTGGAACGCAGGAATCAACGACCACCACACAGTGGGTGATGCGTGGCATTGCCCTGGTGCTGCTGGCTGTTGTGGGCGTGTTTAGCTACTACTGGCTGCGAGGCCTGAGTGGCCAGTCTCCGGCTGGTCAGTTCTACACCAGACTCCAGCGAGGCGCGGCCTGGACTGGAATCACGGCGCGTGAATCGATGACGCCGTTCGAGTACGCGCGTTCAATCGGTTCGACGATTCCCGGTAGTCGCACCGATGCCGATTACCTGGCAGAGATCTACGTGAAGGAACGCTACGGCAACCAGAGCCTGGCCTCGCCGGAGATCACCCGTGCCCGAGCAGCCTGGCTGCGGCTGAGAGGCGTGTTCGTCAAGTACGCCGTGCTCCAGCGCTGGCGACGGAAACCGAATCGGCGCGACGACTAGTTTGATTCGCGACGACGGCTCTCCGGCTGAATACAACCGGAGAGCCGTTTTTTTGAAGGAAGTGTGCAGATGGCGATTATCGCGGTAGGCAGTATCAACACTGACCTGGTTGTTCGCGTCGAATCGTTTCCGATTCCTGGGGAAACGGTGTATGGAGATGAGTTCGCGACCTACGCCGGGGGAAAGGGTGCTAACCAGGCGGCTGCGGCGGCACGTCTCAACGGCAAAGTGAAGATGATCGGAGCGGTGGGGGACGATGTGAACAGCTCCGAACGGCTGGCAGACCTCAAGGATGCCGGCGTCGACATTTCTCCGGTGATGATCCGATCACAGTCACCCGGTGGCGTGGCACTGATTCAGGTTGACGCCAGTGGACAGAATCAGATCGTCATTGTTCCCGGTGCTAATGGAACCGTCAGCCCGGATGATATTCGCCATGAGCTTCCCGATTTGCTGAGTGCCGGTGATCTGGTGTTGCTGCAGTTCGAACTGCCGTTCGAAACCGTGAAGCAGTCGCTGGAACAGTGCCGGAGTCAGGGTGCACGCTCCATCGTCAATACCGCTCCGTATGTCACTGGAACCGCTGACCTCTTGAGTCTGATCGATATTCTGGTGGTCAATGAGATCGAAGCGGGTCAGTTGCTGGGAATCAAGCCAGTCTCGCTCGACCAGGCAGAAGACGCTGCGCGTGATCTGCTGGCGCGTGGACCAGAGGTTGTGTTCGTGACACTCGGTGGTGATGGAGCGGTAATCTGTGACGCCGATTCATGCGAGCACATTCCGGCTCCAGACGTCGATGTGGTGGATACGACCGGTGCCGGCGACGCAACCGTTGGCGCGTTCGCGATGGCGCTCGATGAGGGACAGGATGTTGCTGCCGCCGCCAGGATCGCGGTTATGACTGGGAGCTTTGCCGTGCAACGGCCGGGCGCTCAACCCTCTCAGCCGACTCGATCTGAGCTGGATGCGTTTGTCGCGAAGCACAGCTAGCTAACCTGCCGACTCTTCCAGGGCGACAGAATAACGGGGTGACCACTTATGGTCACCCCGTTTTCGTTCGCGTTTGAATCTGGCTATTCGAACTAGAGTTCGTGCCAGCCCATTGCGAAGACCATCAGAATCGCAACAACGTTGACGACCTTGATCATCGGGTTGATTGCCGGTCCTGCGGTGTCCTTGTACGGATCACCGACGGTGTCACCAGTGACGGCAGCCTGATGTGCCGGACTGTTCTTGCCACCGTGTGCGCCGGACTCGATCAACTTCTTGGCGTTATCCCAGGCACCACCACCGGTGACCATCGAGATCGCTACGAACAGACCGGTCACGATCGAACCGATCAGCACACCACCGAGGGCTTCCTTGCCGAGCGTCAGACCGATGATTACCGGTGTAGCAACTGGAAGAAGCGCCGGCAGGAGCATCTCTCGGAGCGCTTGCCGGGTCACGATGTCGACTGCGGTGCCGTACTCCGGACGTCCGGTGCCTTCCATGATGCCTGGAACTTCCCGGAACTGACGTCGGACCTCTTCAACCACCGAAGCCGCAGCTTTCCCGACTGCGTCCATCAGCAGTCCGCCGAAGAAGAACGGCAGGGCGCCACCAGCGAACAATCCGATGAGTACCGCCGGATTGGCGAGGTCGAAGACGATATCTTCGGCAATTTCGAGGAAGTACGAGGCGAACAGTACCAGTGCCGCGAGACCGGCTGAGCCGATTGCGTATGCCTTGGTCAC
Source organism: Thermomicrobiaceae bacterium (assembly GCA_007124395.1). Taxonomy (GTDB): domain Bacteria; phylum Chloroflexota; class Chloroflexia; order Thermomicrobiales; family Thermomicrobiaceae; genus SLMJ01. The sequence continues at coordinate 2,434 of SLFF01000298.1, forward strand.
TGCCTTGGTTGTGTTGCCGACAGCGTCCAGCGGATCAGTGACCTCGCGGACCTCCGACGGCATTTCCGCCATCTCGGCGATACCACCGGCGTTGTCCGTGATCGGCCCGAAGGAGTCGATCGCCACGATGATGCCGGCCATGGAAAGCATCGACATCGCGGCAACGGCGATACCGTAGAGTCCAACCGTCATGTTCTCTGGTGAGGAGGTGAGATTGTAGGCAATGTAGATCGCCAGGGCAATCATGACGATCGGCGTGAGCGTAGAGCGCATCGAGATCGCCAGACCGGCGATGATGTTGGTGCCGTGACCGCTCTCGGATGCTTCAGCGATCTGCTTCACCGGGGCAAATCTCTCAGAGGTGTAGTACTCGGTGAAGATCACCACGCCAAGCGTCACCAGCACACCGAGCAACGCAGAAAGGTAGAGCTTGGTAGTTACTGAAGCTTCGAACGAGAGGCCGAACAATGAGACCGCACCGTCTCCGATGACCGGGTTGTCTCCCATGAGCCACCAGGTGACCGGAAGAAACGCCACAACACCGAGAACCATGCTCACGCCGAGACCCTTGTAGAGAGCCCGCATGATCGATTCGCTGGCGTCCAGTTTGACGAAGAACGTGCCAACGATCGAGGCGATAATCGACGCAGCGCCGATGACGAGCGGGAAGATCACAGCGAGCTCGGAATCAAACACCAGGCTGCCGAGTAGCATCGCGGCGATTGCGGTCACCGCGTAGGTTTCGAACAGGTCGGCGGCCATACCGGCGCAGTCACCGACGTTGTCACCCACGTTATCCGCGATAACAGCCGGGTTTCGGGGGTCGTCTTCGGGAATCCCGGCTTCGACCTTACCGACGAGGTCAGCGCCGACGTCAGCGGCCTTGGTGAAGATGCCACCGCCGATGCGGGCAAAGACCGAGATCAGAGAACCACCGAAAGCGAGTCCGACCAGTGCGGTCACGTCTCGGGTGATCCAGTAAAAGATCGTCACGGAGAGCAGTGCGAGCCCGACCACGAAGAGACCGGTTACGGTGCCCCCGCGGAACGCAACCAGCAGTGCTGCGCCAAGTCCGCGTCTTCCGGCTTCAGCGGTTCGAATGTTGGAGCGAACCGCGACCGCCATACCGAAGATTCCGGCGATGGCTGATGCGACAGCACCGAGTACGAATCCGACCGCAGTGGAGATATTCAGAAATATCGCCAGCGCAATCGTGATCACCACGGCCACAATGGCAACCATGGAAAACTGTCGATACATGTACGCTTCTGCGCCCTCCTGGATTGCGGCTGCAATCTGGCGCATACGATCGTTGCCAGTCGGCTGATCCATGACCCATTTGGCCAGAAAAGCGCCATAAATGATCGCGGCACTACCGGCAACGGTGGCCAGGATCATCGCTATCAGCACTGTATCGGAATTGTCATTCGGCACGAATACCCCTCTCCCAGTTCCTCCACATTGATCCGCCAATCGCTGGCAGATCTCTCCCATCAAATCCCCGGATTCGAATCCTTCCCTTCAACCCTCTGTATACACAAGATGTGAACTACTTCACAAGCCCCGTTTACAAGAACAAGACGCGGCCAGTGCAGCCGCGTCTTGCCCAGTTATCGTCCTCGATGGCCATGACAGTGAATCATCGGCCTAGTAGTAGCGGTA
>SLFF01000484.1 GCA_007124395.1 Thermomicrobiaceae bacterium
CGGTTGCTCCCCATACTCTCTCCCGCCGCCTGGTTGCCTCTGCTAAGTTAAGCGCGCCTAACTAGCGCGTCCTGAGTAACACTCTAAGTAAAGTATTTCTGCTCAAACTTTATCAAGCAGCTTAGCAATCTAGCGGAACCCCGGCAGCGAGTGCATCGTCTCGTCTACACTAGCGGTGGTTGCAGTCGTTTGAATCTGGAGGTCTCCACACCATGGGGGTATGCGCGCGCATCGTCACGACAGCTCTGATCCTTGCGGTTGGCGCCACGTTCATCTCATCACCTGATGACGCTCATGCCTGCGACTTTCCAGAGCCTCCGCCGCCGGAGACAGCGCTCGACGATGCGGCCGCCGTCTTCTCTGGCGAGGTGATATCGATCGAACAGGTGGACGACGACCCTGGCCAGCAATACATCGCGGCAACGATCGATGTCGATCGCTCCTGGAAGGGCGTCGATTCCTCCCCGGTTGTCGTCGAGACCCATCAGGACGAAGCCACGTGCGGATTCCCCTTCGAAGAGGGCGAGTCTTATCTCGTGTATGCCTACAGCGAGGGGACGCCCCTGACGACGGCGCTCTACCATCGGACACGCCTGCTGGAGCGCGCCGATGAGGACCTTGACGCGCTTGGCACCGGGACAGAGGTCACCGATCAGGCGGATGAACCCGCCAACGGGGACGACGACTTCAACCCGGGGATTCTGATCCTGGCAGCGGTGATCGTCAGCATCATCGTGGCGACGGTCATGCTCCTTCGCCAGAGCAAGCCCGGTCTGTCAGATTTCGAGGATGCCGGCGATGATGACGACTTCCAGGAGCGCGACGATCGGTAGCACTGAATCGGGAACCTCGCGAATTTCCTGAACGTCTCACAAGTAACGCACTAACCGCCTGAGGAGGGAGGGTTCCCATCTCGTCCGCAACGCGTCTTCTGCTGACAAGTTTCCTGATCGGTCTCGTATTCGCTGGGGTGAGCCTCTGGTCTCCACAAGATGTACTCGCCTGTTCCTGCGATCCACCGGTCGATCCCGAAACAGAGTACGAGCGTGTTGACTATGTATTCTCCGGTGAGGTCACTCAGATCAGTGGTCCAGATTCAGACGATTATCTGGAGATCAGTATCGAGGTCACCACTTCATGGAAAGGCGTGGATCATCAGGCAATGAGGGTCGGCACGTCGGCTTATGGTGACGCCTGCGGGTATAGCTTCTCCGAAGGTGGAGAGTATCTGATCTACGCCAGTGACAACGATGCCCGTATCGGACCGGACGTTATAACCGGCGTCTGCAGCCGTACTGCGCCACTGGCTGGTGCTGATGACGACCTGCAGGTGCTGGGCACCGGAACCGATGCCGAAGCGCTCGAAGAAGGAACGCAACAGGACGGTCTCGATCTCTGGGTCCTGTTCGGAAGCATCGCGCTGTTTCTGGTGATCGTGGTGGTGATCACGCTCTTGCGAAGGTGGAAATAGCCAGTTGCTCGGCTGAATCAGACGGCCGCGATCGCTCCACTAAAGACAATCAGCAAACAATACACCAGAACTCCCAGTGCAATCAGCCCATTGAAGACCAGCAACAGCGCCAGCAGGCACCCCTTACCCTGTGGCGCACGGCCGATCATCGCCTCATCTTTCTGGGCCTGCAGATAGTAGATGACGTTGGCGATGATTCCCGGCAACCAGCACACAAAGTAGAGAATTAGCGTAATGACGGCGGGGGTGGTGTAATCGCGGGTGGCCGCGGCTCGCTGTCGTTCGTAGTCGATATCGATCGATTCATGCTGACGCTGTTGATAATTATGGTAGTTGTAGGGTTCCTGATGAGGTGGTCGCTGCTCGTTTCGAGGATCCTGATCCATCGCTGTCTCATTTCATGCCTGCCGGGTTCGTGTCGACATCATCGGAAAACTATGCCGAAAAATTCGCCCGGCTCTCTGTTGCAGAAGAACCGGGCGAGATCAGGATGACAAACGTTAGTGGTGATCGGTCTGATCCGGGTTGTTGGCGGCGTGCTCTTTCTCCGACTGCTGCGCCAGATACCAGGCCGCGGCGCTGACAACAACGAATAGCACCGTGCCGAACGCCAGCGCCCACGGATAGATTGCATCCATAATGAAGGCAATTCCCAGGAACAGTACCACCGTAATCGCCACCGCAATGGCTGGAATCACCACCGCCGGTCCCCAGATATGCATTCGCATCCGTATTACCCCTTCATAATCTGTTCTGCAGGCATGCGCTGTTCGGCCACAATCCTCATACTACCCGGAGATTATGACCGATGATCACTGCTTTGGGCAACTCCATCGGTGGAAAATTCGACAGTATCATCAAGCGGGAAGATCGGTCGAGTCAGATTCTGATAGGGAAACCGGCCCAGATTGGGTGTGCAGAGACCGGCAGTATCCATCTCGATAACCCGTTTCGCGATCGGCATATAGGCAGCTCGATATGCCACCGCTGACTTCACCACGATCATCTGCTGGTCTTCCGGAATGATGCCGATCCCGCGAAGCTGGGCCAGATCGAACGGTGGCACTTTTCGCTCGGTCAGCAGGATGTTGATTCCCTCGACCCGGAGCCAGACGGTGTTCCCCATCCGGATGGTGTTGCCGAAAAAGGCAGCAAAGTGATTATCCGGCAGCTCGCAGGGATAGACGCCGTCCGAGAAGGCTTCGATCGTCCCGGTAACCTCGACCGGCGTACCATGCCAGCTGTCGGCCTTCGCCCCGACTTCCAGCGTGAGTTGATCTCCCGGTTGATTTTGCCGGCAGATCGCGACCGCTTCGGGATCGGCCAGAATGATCGTGCCGCGCTGGGCACCGTTATCCAGCATCGCCCGCAGCGCATCGGTGCCGTCTCCCGGAGAGCCGCCGCCGATGTTATCAGCTGAATCGACGAGAATCACCGGTCCATCAGGGCTCGCCATGGCGTCCTTCACGGCCTGATCCGGAGTAACGAACTCGGGCAGCGCCGTCTCTCGCAGATCAACCACGATCTGCGCCAGTTCATGGGCAAACTGGGTCGCCAGAGCGGGATCGTTGTTGGTGGTGACGATCAGACTGACTCCCGTGAACGGCGTATCGGCGTAGGCGAACCCGCCCATCACGGAGACTGCCACCACGCGCGGATCTTGTTCGATCTGGCGAGCCCGATCGTGAACCGCCCTGAGTGGAAGATCGTCCGTGCCGGTCGCCTGAGGCGATAGCAGGATCGGCAGGTGAACCGAGGCAGCCGTCGGGATGATCTCGCCCTTTAGTATCCGCCCGAGGATCTCGGCACACTCATAGCCGCGTTCCCAGGCGTCGATGTGGGGATTCGTATCGTAGCTGACCAGCACGTTGGCGGCTCTGACCATGTCAGGGCTGATGTTGCCGTGCATATCGAGTTCGACCACGATCGGAACGTCAGGCCCGACGATCTCCCGCACCTGATGCACCACGTCGGTTTCGGCATCGAGCGAGGATTCGGTCACCATCGCCCCATGGAGTGCCAGCAGAACGCCGTCGACCGGAAGACTGTTGAGAACCCGGGTCAGCAAGTCATCGAGGAGCATTTGCACCGCCTGATCCTCGACCACTCCCGCGGGCATCGCCCCGGCGTAGAGAGTTGCGAGGATCTCGGCCCCCAGGGCCTGACTTCCGGCGATCATCCCGGCGATACCCGAGCGAGAGTCGACGGCATCCTGCACGATTTCATCACCAACCAGTAACGATTGCGCCCGGAAGTCATCGATCGTCGTGCGGTGCTCGGCAAACGTGTGCGTCTCGTGAAACAGTCCCCCAACGGCAATCCGTGGCTTGTCCGGCATCGTTCAGCTCCCATTGTGAGTGTTATCAACTCCTGCCGCGGCCATCCTCGATCCATCCAGGCGGGTCTCCGCCGAGGCGGCGGGTGATGTCACGGGCGGCTTTTCGGACGGCCGCGGCGACATCGGCGGCTTTCTCTCCGGTGATCCGGCTATCCGGACCTGAGACGCTGATCGCGGCAATGACGTCGCCCTGCTGGTCGAAGATCGGCGCGCCGAAACAACTGGCACCCTCTTCGTTCTCGCCACAGTCCCGGGAGATTCCGGTCTTGCGGATCTCGGCGA
>SLFF01000064.1 GCA_007124395.1 Thermomicrobiaceae bacterium
CGGCGCGATCAAGGGAGCAAAAATCGCCATGAAGACGATTGCCAGAATGATGATCATTCCCAACAGTGCCAGCCGGTTTGCAACCAGCCGGGTAAAAGCATCTCGCCAGAGCGTTCGGTGCGGCCGCGAAGCGTGAAGCAGTGTGTCACTCCTCGCTGCGTTTGGTGGAGCGCCGGTTGCTGCAGAGGCCGGATCTGCCTCCCGGTTACGAAGTACACCCATCTGTCGTTCCCTCTCAGCTCAACCGGATGCGCGGATCGACGACGCCGTAGAGGACATCGACAAGAATATTCATCACAGCGAGGAATACTCCGTACAGAAGAATGACAGCCATGATCATCGGGTAGTCGCGAGAGAGCATGCTCTCCACGAAGAACCGTCCCATACCGGGAACCCTGAACACGGATTCGACGAAGAACGATCCCGTCGCGATTGCCGCGAACATTGGCCCGGCGATCGTGAGCGGCGGGATCAACCCGTTCTTGAGTGCGTGGCCCACCACCACTCTGCGGTGGGCGAGTCCTTTTGCCTGCGCCGTGCGAATGAAGTCCTGGTTGAGAACCTCGATCATCGCCGAACGCGTGTACCGGGCGAGAATACCCAGAGGCTGTAGTCCCAGCGCGATCGTCGGAAGGATCCAGTCCACTGGGCCAGTCCAGCCACCAGTGCGCGGGATAATGTGAAATCCAATGAGATTGGGTAAGAGCAGAACCACGGTGACAATCAGGAAAATGGCGACGACGAAGTTCGGGAAGGAGACGCCGAGAACTGCAACCACGCTGGCGACGTAGTCAATGAACCCGTTTCTCCTGACGGCCGCCATGACCCCGAGCGGAACCCCGATGAACACGGCGAACGCCATCGCCATCAAGCCAAGATGCAATGAGACCGGGAAGGTGGACCTCAGAATGTCGGTGACTTCCCGTGTCCGGTAGACGTATGAGGTGCCGAAGTCTAGCCGGGCAGCTTTCCAGACAAAGATGACGTATTGCTCATAGAGTGGACGATCCAGGCCGTACTGACGCATCAGGTTCTCCTGTGCGGCAGGGGGAAGCGGATTGGCATTGGCCGCAGTTGGCTGCAGCGGGCTGCCAGGCGTGGCGTGCATCACCAGAAAGGTGATTAGCGATATGACGAGAAGCGTCGGCACCAGCCAGATGAGCCGACGCAGGATAAACTGTGCCAAGTATCCCCCTCGCACAATGCCAGATTAGCTGTGGTGCGCAGCATCGAGCGCGGGACTGGTGCTCCCGCAAGCTCCTGGCACAACCGAAACGACTATAGATTTAGACCCACACGGTTTCCGACGGCCGTACTGGATAGTTTTTTGGACGAACGTCCATAAGATAGCACAGTCCGTTGCATGCTGTCTACCATTATCACAAACTTCCCTTGGTGAACTTGCCCCTGGCACGAAATATTCTGCTGCCGCATGAGTTGAACACGTAATAGCCAAAGAATTCTGGAGGAACCGTTTAGTTACGGGCAAGCCTGGCTAATTTGCAGCGCACGACAACGAACCGCCCCGGCATTGGCTACCAGGGCGGTTGTGTTCGAGTATTGGTTGCAGGGTACGCGGTCAGACTTGCGCTTTCTCGGCCTGCTTTTTCTTCTTTTCCATGATATTGGTGGAATGTCCGGGATCGAGCCGGGCAGAGGGGTCCATGTAGGTTACGGCGTGGTTCACCGCCACGACTGCTTCACCGGCGCCGGTGGCAATCAGCTTGAACTTCGCCGGATGGGTGACGATATCTCCCGCCCCGAATACTCCCGGGATACCGGTGGCCATCGTCAGCGGATCAACCACAATGGTGTTCCGCTCGATCGTCAGATCCCAGGTCTTGAGCGGTCCGAGATCGGCCACGAACCCGATCGCAATGATCATCTCCTGAGCCGGCACCGTGTGCTCTTCATCGGTGCGACTCTGGCGGAACGTCACCTCTTCCAGATGTCCGCTTCCGCGGACCTCTTTCACCTCGTAGAACGGATAGTAGAGGTCAACTGAGGATTCTTCGAGCTTCTGGACCGAGCTCTCATGCGCCCGGAACTTGCTACGATGAATCAGGGTTACCTTGCGGGCCATCGGCTCGAGAGTAAGCGCCCAGTCCACGGCGGAGTCACCACCGCCAACGATGACGACGTCTTTGCCCACAAACCGATCCAGCCCGCGAACGAAATACTGGATACCGTTATCCTCGAGCTCGGATACTCCCGGCACATCAAGGCGCTTCGGTTCGAAGGCACCCACCCCGGCGCAGATTAACGCTGTTCGGCTCCAGTGAACGTCCTTGTCCGTCTCCATTCGAAGCAGGTTGTCGTCTTCCAGATGCTCGAGCACCTGAATATCCTCGCCAAGCACCGGAACCGCTCCAGTAGAGAGTCCCTGCTCGACGGCACCTTTGACGTAATCCTTGGCCAGCACCTGCGGATAGCCCGCGATGTCGTAGATATATTTCTCGGGATAGACAGCGATCAACTGACCGCCAAGCTCGTCCAGACTATCGATGATCTTGGTTCTCAGCCCACGCATACCTGCGTAGAAGGCGGCGAAAAGGCCAACCGGGCCCCCGCCAACAATCGTAATGTCATAGATGTCTCGCTGTTCGGTCACAGGAAAGTGCTCCAACTTCCGGATCGGCTTTGAGCGATTTTCGCCGAATTTCGTTGCAGATCAGGTCCCGTCTGGCCACATGGCCACGAATCCCGATTATACCTGTCGGGTAAAGCTGGCTGGCCAGCATCCCCACCTGCAGAAAGGATGGCCGACTGAGCCAGTCCCGACAATGCGGAAAACTACGTATTCTCCCGCAAATGATCACCACTACCTTGCCTGAAAACGACAATATGGTTACCCTGATATCGACGAGGCGAACCGGAACTGATCCTGAACTGTCGATCGGCTCCGCGAGTGATCGATTCATACGAACACGATCATGATTCCCTCGTCTCTGCAATACGCATGTCCACGGTGTTGCGGTTCCGGCAGTTCTCGCCCGGGAATTCCCCGGAGTGGTTGACCCAAAGTGGAGGAGATCTATATGCAACGTTCATTGCGAACATGGCTGTTTCTCCCGGTGCTGCTTTCACTGGCACTGGTTGTCGCGGCGTGTGAGTCTGATGACGACGCGACCGACGATGTCGTCGATACTGACGACACCGAAATCGTAGAAGATACCGATGACGCTACTGATGATGCAGTCGTTGATGACGAAGATGATGCAGCAACTGATGATGAAGAAGCTGTTGTCGAAGACGACGGCGACGATGCAGTAGCTGAAGATGATGACGCTGAAGCTACCGATGATGCTGAAGAGGTCGCGGAAGAAGATTTTCCGGACGTCAATGACCTTATCGGCGGACCGATTGTTTTCGGTGACTTCAACTGGGATAGCGCAATGTTCCACAACCGCGTTGCCCAGTTCATTATCGAAGAAGGCTACGGCCACGAAACCGACGTGCTTCCGGGTTCAACGCTTCCAATCCTCCAGGGACTGGAAGACAATGACATTCATGCTGTGACCGAGATGTGGGTCCAGAACATGCCGGAGTGGTACCACGAAGAAGTCGAAGCCGGTACCTATCACGATCTGGGATCGAACTATGTTGGCGCCATTCAGGGCTGGTTCGTGCCAACCTACGTCATCGAAGGTGACGAAGAGCGTGGAATCGAGCCAATGGCACCTGACCTGAGCCACGTTGATGATCTTGCCGATGTGTGGGATGTCTTCGAGGACGAAGAAGACTCCAGCAAGGGCCGTGTCTACAACGGTGTCGGTGGCTGGGAAGCAACCGAGATCAACGATGTTCGTCTGCGCAGCTACGGCCTGGATGAGTACTACAACTCCTTCCTGCCAGGTTCCGAAGCCGCCCTGTTTGCTTCACTCGCTCGCGAGTACGATCGCGGCGAACCCTGGATCGGATACCTGTGGACGCCAAGCTGGCCGTTCGCTGAGTATGAAATGACCTTCATCGAAGAGCCAGAATACACTGAAGAGTGCTGGGAAGAAATTTCTGCCGCTGCTCAGGAAGAAGGCACTGTCGATGAAGCATGCGGCTTCCCAGAAGTCGACGTGAACGTTGTCGTCAGTAC
>SLFF01000106.1 GCA_007124395.1 Thermomicrobiaceae bacterium
GACCGCAGTTATCTGCATCCTCAACGTGTTCGCGTTCCCCATCTACTGGGCAGTCGTTGTTCGTAACAGCCCACCACTGCCTGAACCGCCACCGAAATCTCAGGCGGCGCAGGAAAGCACTGATGAATCTCCTGAGGCGAGCCAGTCCCAGCTCTAAACGTCTCGCGTGGAGATATTCCAGCGTAACTCTTGTTTCGTAGTGTGCGTTATATTCGGCAGACGGATATCTGGCATGCATCCTGCTGCCGGACTCCCGAGTGCTGGATACGATACATGAGGCACGGTTGCCTCAGGTGATGACAACAGGGACCCACCATGAATCAATTGAAACCGCGTGCCCGTTTTAACTGGCAGGACTACCTCGGTCGTGATGTGTACACCGCAGACAATCAGCAGATCGGCGTCGTTGTTGACGTCAGAACTGATCCTCGGACGAAGGATCTGTACGTGATCGTGCAGGATGGTACCGATCCGTCAGCGCAACCACTCTGCATTCCTGCCGAGACGATCGGGGTTGCCACCCGATTCCGCCTGATGCTCGATCTGGTCAGTGATCGACTTCCGAAGGACGAGTGGAGTCAACGCGATTTCCGGGCCCTGAATCCTGCCTGACAATACAGCGCGCATTCGTCCCAACGTACAGTGTCGACGTCAGCCGCTCCTGAGTAACATTTCTGGTACCAACAGATAGAGCCGGAGCGAGTGCTCCGGCTTTGACGTATGCGTCCGGGAGCGGGTGTGCGAACAGAAGAGATTCTCCACGTTCAGAATGTCAGCAAGATGTATGGTCAGCTGGCAGCGGTTCAGGATGTGTCGCTCAGCGTTCGCCGAGGCGAGATCGTCGGGTTGCTTGGCCCCAACGGAGCCGGGAAGAGCACGTTGATCAAGTGCATCGCCGGATTGTTGCGTGTGTCTGACGGGACGATCTCCGTGGACGGATTTCTGGTGCGCACACCAGAGGCGCGCGGCTCTACTGGTTACATTCCGGAGGTACCGTCACTCTACGATCTGCTGACCCCGTGGGAACACCTGCAGTTCATCGCCCTCGCCTACGGGCTGCAGAACTGGGAAGCCCAGGCCACCGAGCTCCTCGAACAGTTTGGCCTGAGTGACAAACGCGATGCCTTCTCCGGCGAACTGAGTAAGGGCATGCGCCAGAAGGTGCTGATCGCCTGCGCGCTATTACATCAGCCATCGCTGTATCTGTTCGACGAGCCGACGGTGGGACTCGATCCCCAGGCTCAGCGCGAGCTGACCCGGCAGTTGCTGCGCCTTCGGGACGACGGCCATGCGTTGCTGGTGAGCACCCATATTCTGGCGCAGATCGAGCCAATCGCGGACCGGGCCATTATCATGTCGCATGGGCGGACGATCGCCGGAGGGACACTCGCTGAACTGCGAGAGACGTTCCAGCTTCCGGCCGATACGCCGCTCGAGGATGTCTTTCTCCAGGTGACGGAATGAGAACAACTCCCGGTACGAATCGCGCGGCGGTCTGGTATCTCCAGAAACGGATCATTGCCAACTGGTTGCGCCGGTCCATCCGTTCACCGTTCTTCTGGCTCATGGTGGTGTTCGTCGGATTCCTGGTCATCAGTCAGATCGCGGCGGCGATCGACGGACCGGAACCGTCTGAATTCGCCGAGAATCTCGACGCTGCGTATCTCGGAACGATCAGCGCGATTGTTCTGCTTGCCGGCATCCTGATCGGCCTGTGGCGTGGGACAACCAACACCCCGGGCGCCTCGCTGGCTGATGTGGTGATTCTGATGAGTTCACCAATCTCTCCACGACTTTCCTACGCGCTGCTTATCGGGCGAAGTTCGGTTGTCAACGGGCTGGTCCTCAGTTTCTGGTCAATGGCGGCATCCAGCGGTATTCTGTTTGGTTTACCTGATGCCTGGATCGCGCTTCGGGTGACCTTCAGCGTGCTGATTGTGGTCCTGCTCTCGGAATTCCTGCGCTATGCGGTCTGGGTTGGAACCGAGCAGGTGGTTGCCAGCGCTTCAGAGCGTGGACGACGACTTCGCCGGATGATCAAGATCGTGACCCTGGCAATCGGTGCTGCTGCCGCCGCCCGGTTGTTCTGGCCGCTGGTCGGTGGCCAGGCGGAAGACTGGCGGGCCGCGATCGACATTCTGTTCGAACGTGGTGAAGTGCTTGCGTCGATTCCACCACTCTCCCTCGGCGCCAGTGTTCTCATGCCCGGTGGTTTGAGCCTTCCGAGTGCGCTCGGTCTGGTGGCGCTGACGGCAGGTGTCGCCGGGTTGGCACTGTACTGGGCCAGGGACTTCATCGAGCCGATTGCGGTCAACGCAGAACGGAAGACGGATCCACGAGGACAGATTCTGGAGAGTGGCAGTGACGTCCAGTGGGCTGCATTGTCCCAGTATGGTGTGTCTCCAAGAGTGCGGACCAGTGTACAGCCGTTCGGAAGTGGTGCCGGAGCACTCCTCTGGGGAAGCCTGACTCGCTGGGTGCGCTATCAGATTGCGGCGGCCTGGATCACCACGTTTATCCTCGGACTGTTTGGCCTGTTAGCCGCGGTGGGGGTTCGCCTGGACCTGGTTCCGATCGAACTGGCCTGGGCGGTGGTGTTGATCTTTCCGTTCTTTGGTTCGGTCAACATGTTCATGGATGAGCTACGCCGCCAGTTCATCTTCCTCATTCCCGGTTCATCCTGGGCCAAGCTGACCGCTGGCGCGTTGACGTCAGTGCTGGATGGTGTCTTCTCTGGTTTTGTGGTGATCGGGGTGATGACTGCGCTTGGAGCGATACCGCTGGCCCAGTCTGGTGGATTGCTGGTGCTCTCGCTGGCGATCGCACTGCTGGGACAGGCATCGCTGGCACTGGTGCAGATCATCCTGCCGTTCTGGGTTGGCCAGCGGGCACGCGTGTCTGCGACGTTCGGGGCGACCGGATTGGCCTTCGTTCCCGGTTTGCTGACGCTGATCGGCTTCTATATTGCCGTTGGCCCGGTTGCGGGGATGCTTGCCGCTGCCGCCGTGACGCTGGTTGTCGGGGCGGTTCTTATGGTCATTGCTGGACTACTGTTCGATCGTATCGAGTTTTCCGGGTAGCGAGAGGATAGAGATCGATGAAACGATCGTCGCTGTTTATCGTCATGCTACTGACACTTCTTCTCTCTTCCGTCGGCACGGCTGCGGGTTCTGAGGAATCCACGGAGTGCGAGACCGCTGGGCCGGACGATGTCAGCATCTGTGGGGAGATTCTGGATCACTGGAACGACTACGGGGGCGCCGATACCTTCGGATACCCGCTATCCCCGGCAACAGATGAATTGGACAGTGATACTGATGAAACGATGACGGTGCAGTATTTTGCGCACGCCCGTCTGGAGATCCACCCGGAGTTCGAAGGCACTCCGTACTACGTCCAGGCCGGTCGTCTCGGGGCCGAGTTGCTGGCTGAGGATGGCATCGACTGGCGCGAGTTCGATGAGGGCGATCCGGATGATCCGACCTGGAGCGAGCCTACTGGACAGTCGATTGCACCGGAGTTCCAGGAGTTCTGGGAGTCGACTGGTGAGGAAACCGCCAACGGTCTCGATGCGTTTCAGTCGTCACTGGTCCTGTTTGGATACCCGATCAGCCCGGCGGAATACGCCGACGACGATGACACGCTGACTCAGTGGTTTGAGCGGAGCCGACTGGAGATGGATGCGGATGGCAACATCGCCATGGCTCCCCTCGGAGACGAGTTCGTTGCCAGCACAGTTCAGCCCGAGCAGGCCTTCGAGGAATTCGATAGCCGGTTGCAGCAAATTCTCGACGAGCACGGTGATGCCGGGATCGGCGTATGGATGGAATCGGCGGAATTCGGTGACTACGAGTGGCAGGCCGGTGTGGCCAATGATGAGACCGACGAGCCGTATACCCTGGAGACGCATCACCGGGTTGGCAGTGTGACCAAAACGCTGACTGCACTGGTTGTGCTCGATCTTGTGGAAGAAGGACTGCTCGATCTCGATGATCCCGTCGATCAGTGGTTCCCCGAGCTCGATGGAAGTGACGAAGTCACCGTCCGGATGCTCGGTAACATGACTAGCGGGATCTACAGTTACACCGAAACGATAGCCTGGTTCTCAGCGACTCTGGAAGATCCCGAACAGGAGTGGGACCCAGCGGATCTGCTCTGGTATGGCTTCGAAATGACGGACACCGCGGAACCAGACGGCAGCTGGCACTACTCCAACACCAACTACATCATGCTGGGACTGATCGTGGAAGAGCTCACGGGTGATGACTTTGGCACGGCGCTCGAGGAGCGGGTGCTGGAGCCGCTTGGGCTGGATCACACCTCATTCCCGGATGATGGGGAGTTGCCCGAGCCGTACGCTCGTGCCCTCTACACTGGCAATCCTGCTGCGGGAGAACAGGACTCGACGAACTGGCATCCATCAGTGTCCTGGACTGCCGGCCAGGTAGTCTCCACTGCCGGCGATATGCTGCAGTACGCGTCAGAGCTGGCCGAGAGTCAGCTCCTCAGCGAGGATATCGATGCCGAGCGCCTATCGCTGATCCAGCTGGTGGAAGATGACGAATGGGACGTCGAGACGATGGGTGATGAGCCGCCCGGGTACGGGTTCGGTGTTGTCTACTCCGATGGCTGGTACATGCACGATGGGGTGCTCTTCGGGTACACGACGATGGTCGCCTATCACCCCGGGTACGATGTGTCGCTGGTTATCTTTGGGAATGGTGAAGCGATCGGCCCGGGCGGAACGACCGCGGCGGGTGCGGCATTCGCCGAGATCACCGAGTTGTTAGAGGATGCTGATCTCGACTAGCTCTGGAAAGACAATCTGGCTGGATACCGTGCGCCGGGCAGCTCGCCCGGCGCATTTCTGTGTCCGGAACAGCGGGTAGCCGCGGATCTTCCTCTGGACAGATCCGCTCTGGTCGTTAAGAATGTGTTGTTGCCTGCTGGAGTACATCACCAGCAGGTGGGCGGGGATCTCTATTCCAGGGGGCGATTATCGGATCATTCATCGACCGTGTAACGCCGGGAAGTGGTCGGCCATTCTATGGCTGGGCCATTGTGCTGGTTGGATCGCTGGTTGCGTTCAGCTCTGGCCCTGGGCAATCGTTCGTCTTCTCGATCTTCCTCGACTCGATCATCGAAGATACCGGACTATCCCGCACGAACGTCTCGATGCTCTATGCAGTGGGCACTGGCGTCAGCGCGTTAATGGTGATGACGGTCAGCCGGATTGCTGATCGCACCGGACCGAGGGCGACGCTGATCGGTGTCACCATCGTTTTCGGGGCTGTCTGCTTCGGGATGGCCTTCGCTGTGGGCACGATCTCGTTCTTCATCGCCTTTGCGGCGCTGCGGGCGTTCGGGCAGGGATCATTGCCGATCAACTCCACCCTGCTTGTGGCGTCGTGGTTCGTGGAGCGTCGCGGCCGGGCGATGGCCGTGGTGGGGCTCGGGTTTGCCGCCTCGAACGCAGTGCTTCCTCCAGTCGCCCAGTTTCTGATCGGCAGTATCGGCTGGCGCGAGACCTACATGGTGCTGGGGGTCATGGTCTGGGTTCTGGTTTTGCCGGGGGCGATATTCCTGGTGCGCAACACACCGGAAGACATCGGGCTGCATCCGGACAATCGGGATCGGCCACCGGCCAACGAGCCCACCGCGGCAGAGGTGAAGAGTCAGCCGGACAAACGCAAGGTCTTCACCTCACCGACCTTCTGGCTGCTGGCGCTCCCGCTGGCAACTCCATCGTTCGTCTCCACGGCGCTGATCTTTCATCAGGTCTCGATCTTCGACGAGCGTGGTCTCTCGGCGGCAATTGCGGCGAGTGTTTTCGTGCCGTATGCGATCACCTCGGCGAGTTCCTCGATGGCGGGCGGGTTCATCGTCGATCGAATGGGGCCGAAGTTTCTCTTCGGACTCACGATGGCCGCACTTCTGATCGCCACGCTGCTGGCGCTGGTGATCACCAGTCCGTTCCTGGCGATCATCTATGCGCTGTTCCTCGGTATGCAGGGCGGATTCCAGCGAATCGTAGGCGGGACCACCTGGGCACACATCTATGGTCGACATAACCTGGGCCGGATTCAGGGTTCGGCGATGATGGTAGGGATCACCAGCGCGGCCGTTGGCCCGTTGCCGGTGGCGTTTCTCCAGGAGCAGACCGGCAGCTATACGATCCCGATTCTGGTGATGGCTGCGCTGCCGATTCTCGCGGTGATCGTGATCTCGTTCGCAAAACCGAAGCCATATGGGTCGGATGAGGCCCAGGAAGCGGATTAGCGGCCAGTCGCGCGCTATCTCGCGGTATGATTCCGTCATTGACTGACACGCTGGCTGTTGTCAGTTCGCCTGCAACACAGGGATGGGAAGCACCGCGGGATGACGGTTGAGACGCAGACGAGTTCGGTCAGCGCGGATGAGATCCCATCGATCGATCCCCAGACCGGACTGACGACAGCCGAAGTCGACCAGCGGCATCGCGATGGACGCTCCAACACAGCTCCGCCCGGCACCAGCCGGACGTACTCCCGGATCTTTCTCGACAATCTGATTACGCCGATTCACCTTATCCTGCTGACCATTGCCAGTATCCTGGTGGTGCTCGGCTTCTTCGGTGATGCGCTGGTAACGGCCGGTCTGGTGGTGGCCAATGTCACCGTCGGGGTCTTTCAGGAGGCCCGTGCCAAGCGCAAGCTGGATCAAGTTGCCCTGCTTCTCAGGCCGGAAGCGAGAGTGGTCCGGGATGGCAAGGAGCAGGTTATTGCCCCGCATGAAGTGGTGCAGGATGACGTTCTCCTGGCCGAATCAGGTGATCAGTTCCTGGTCGATGGAATGGTGGTTCACGGCGGTCCGGCCAGTGTTGATGAATCGCTCCTGACGGGCGAATCCGATCTGCTTGCGAAACGTCCGGGCGACGAGGTCTTCTCCGGCAGTTTCTGCATGACTGGCGCCGTGCGCTATCAGGCAACCCGGGTGGGGCATGAGAGCGTTGCCAATGAGATGACGGCTGGTGCCCGGAGCTATCGAAACATTCGCACGCCCCTTCAGCGCGAAGTTGCCTTGATCATTCAGGTGATGCTGGTGATGGCGATTGCTCTGGCTATCCAGATTGCCCTGCAGTATCGCAGCGGGGATCTCGATCTGCCATTTGGAGACAGTGTCCGGGCAGCGGCCGTGATCTTCGGACTCGTGCCGCAGGGTCTGGTTTTCATGGTAACCGTGACCTATGCGATGGCGGCCGTCCGCCTGGCTGGCAAGGGGTTGCTCATCCAGCGGATGAACGCCGTTGAGTCGACCAGTCACGTCGATGTGCTCTGCGTCGACAAGACCGGCACCTTGACCACGAACCGGCTCGATCTGGAAACGGTGGTGCCGATTGCGGATGATGATTCCGATCTGCGGACCCGGCTTGGCCAGCTCGTCTCCAGCGTGTCCACCAGCAATCGCACCACCGAGGCGCTGGCCGATGCGTTTCCGTCAGATGCCCGTGAGCTGACGGCCGAGGTGCCGTTTTCCTCGGACTGGAAGTGGAGTGGGGGAACGTTCCCGGACGGCGGATCGATCATATTCGGTGCCCCGGAGGCGTTCCGGAACCACGTTCAGATGCCGGACCACATCGCCGAGCGTGCCGAGGAGATGATCAGTGAGGGACTTCGGGTGCTGATCATCTGCCAGTCTCCGGATTCCCTGACCTATGGCGCCGAAGATTCAGATGCCACTCCGGAGTTACCCGGCACGATCGAGATCATGGGGTTGGTGGCGTTGCGTGATGAACTCCGCCCGGATGCCCAGGAGACCATTGCCCATTTCCGCGAGGCGGGCATCGAGCCGAAGGTGATCTCTGGTGATCATCCGGGGACGGTCTCCGTGTTGGCGCGTCAGGCCGGGCTGGCGGGCGATAACTCGGCGGTCTCCGGATACGACCTCGATCAGATGGATGACAACGAGCTGGAACAGGTCGCCGTCAATACGTCGGTCTTCGGCAGAATTACCCCGAAGCAGAAAGAGCGACTGGTCGAGGCGCTCAATCGACGAGGCCACTATGTGGCGATGATCGGTGATGGGGTCAACGACGTCCTGGCGCTGAAGAAGTCTCACGTTGCGATGGCGATGCGCAGTGGCAGCCAGGTAACCCGTGGGGTTGCTGATCTGGTGCTAATGGATGACTCATTCAGTTCGCTGCCTCGAGCGTTTCAGGAAGGGCAGCGCATCCTGCGCGGCATGGAAGCGATTATCCGGCTGTTCCTGAGTCGGGGTTTCTATATGGGATTGATCATCATCGGGGTATCTCTGCTGGGGTATCCGTTTCCCTCGACCCCGAAGCTCGACACACTGCTGGCGATGCTGACGATCGGCGCACCGATTCTGGCCCTGGCGTTCTGGGCAACACCGGGCGAGACACCGAAGCGGATTCTGCGTTCAGCCAGCCATTTCGTGGTGCCTGCGGCCGTGCTGACGGCGATTCTGGGAATTGGTGTCTATGTCACCACTATCGAGATGACCGGCGATATGTTCCTGGCCAGGGAGGCCCTGGTCACCACATCGATTCTCTGTGGCATCGTGCTGGTTGCCTACGTGCATCCACCGCATCGCTGGTTTGCGATTGTCGAGCAAACCACGGGTGACTGGAAGCCAGCCGGGGTGGCCGCACTGATGACCGTGGGGTACGTGCTGATTCTGGCGATCCCGCCGCTAAGGAACTTCTACGAATTGCAGATTCTTCGTCCGGAAGCGTATCTGGCGATCGCCGTGGCGGTGGTTGCCTGGTCGTTCCTGCTTCGCTTCACATGGCAGTTGCATCTGGTCGCCCGGCTGGCTGCGTTCTGGCGACGCCGGTTCCCCCGGGCCCTTCCTGAATCACTGAGATAGACAGACAGGCGCTTGGCGCACCTGGCAACGGCACAAAAAGAGCCGGCCCGCGTAAGCGGACCGGCTGGATCTTCGTGATTCGGTTCTGCTCGCTATCGCAGGTAGCTGAGCGGATCCTGGTAGTTGCCGTTCTTGCGGACTTCGAAGTGCAGGTGAGGCCCTGTCGAGTAGCCAGTCGATCCCATCGGACCGATGTACTCACCCTGGGCGACACTCTGTCCAACGCTGACCGGCGGCTGCTGTGCCATATGGGCGTACCAGGTGACGTAGCCGTTGCCGTGATCGATTGCCACCGCATACCCGTAGCCACCAGACCATCCGGAGACAATCACCGTGCCACCATCGGCGGCGTTGATCGGCGTGTTGGTGGAGTTTGCGATGTCGAGACCGGTGTGGCCGGACGAGCCATACCATCCCGAGGACTGCGAGAACGATGTATGTCCGAACCGCTGAGTGATAACCCCTTCGGTCGGCCAGATGAAGTTCCCGTTAGCCACGCCACTATCGGACGAAGTCTGGGGTTCTGGTTCCGGCTCAGGCTCGGGTTCGGGCTCCGGTTCAGGTTCGGGTTCGGGCTCTGGTTCCGGCTCAGGCTCGGGTTCTCGCTCCGGTTCGGGCTCTGGCTCTGGTTCGTCGACGACATCGGTCGAACCATCGTCCTGAAATTCTGCCGGAGCAGATTCTTCCACGACTGGCTCAACGCCACCGGGAATGAACAGTGATTGCCCGACTGAGAGTGCGTCCGGGTTGCTCAGCCCGTTGGGGCCCCAGTCCAGGATCGCATTGACATCAACGCCGTAGCGCTGGGCAATAGCGAGCAGCGAATCGCCGGCCTGAACATCAATGTAGATGCCTTCTGGCGCCGGTTCGGGTTCGGGTTCAGACTGTGGTTCTGTCTCCGGCTCTGGCTCTGGAGCGGGCTCCTCGGAGACCGGTTCCTCAACCACTGGCTCGACGCCACCGGGAATGAACAGCGATTGTCCGACCGACAGCGCGTCCGGGTTGCTGAGCCCGTTGGGACCCCAGTCGATGATTGCGCTGACACTGACGCCGTAGCGATCGGCGATCGCCCGGAGCGTGTCACCAGCCTGGACTTCGATATAGATGCCCTCTGGCTGTGGTTCCGGCTCTGCTGACTGGTAATCGGCCGACGCTTCAGTGGAACCAGAAGCTTCGCTACTGGATTCTGCCGGAGCCTCGGACGGTTCCGGATCAGCAGCCGCTTCTGGCTGCATGCCACCCGGAATGATCAGGATCTGACCGGTGTAGATCAGATCTGGATCAGCGATCTGGTTCGGTTCATAGTTGATGATGGCCGTCATCGAAACGCCGTAGCGGGTGGCAATATCCCGGAGCGTGTCACCGGACTGAACCTCGACAACCAGACCGTCTGTGGGCGGGATCAGGAGAACGTCCCCGGTGTAGATCAGATCCGGGTTCTCCAGATTGTTTGCCCAGACGAGGGTCGATGTGCGCAGCCCGAAGGATGCGGCGATGTTCTTGAGTTCATCGCCCTCCTGAACCGTGTATTCCGTAAAGGAATCACGCTCGGGAGTCGCGTCATCATCGCCGTCGTTTGTCGTGGCTTCAAGGACCGTGCCGCTCTCCGTATGATCGCCCAGCGTCGCGAATTGCTGGTAGTTCGAGCGATCAAGCATTCCTGGCGAATCGGCGGCATTTGCTGTGCTACTACCCCCCGAGTAGAGGCTGCCGGTTCCGACCGCAGCGACGGTCATTGCCAGCATCACGGGCTGGCCGAGTTTCTTGCCACTCAGCGTGACAGAGAGCGGAGTCTTTTCTCGATGAATAATGGTCGGTGGAAGTTCACCAGGTCGACCTGGTACCCAGTACGACCCTAGCGGTCGCTGCGAACCGGCAATCGACTGCGGAGATGGTGGCTGTCCGATCGATGATGGATGGATCCTCGATGGTTGATCATCAGCCGGTACTGGCGTTGGATGTTCTGGTCGCCAGCCAAATTGTGCATTCACTGAATCCGGGCCCTCATTCTGGTCACCCTGCATATTAGCGCGATTCTCAGGGGCGTAGCCCATAGCTATCCCTTCCCTGCTTCCCCAACACCGCTCACGCGATTTCATTCAGAAGCTTCATTGCGAGTCGAGCGTGTCCCCGTTTGCCGCCCGCGAGTTCGTGTTGGCGTGTCATTGCGGTAGCATAACAACTCTTTCGCCACACTACCAGAGCAATTCTACACGCTGGCTGTCAAATCATGAAGCAACTGCGCATAACTGTAAAGTGGGGCTTCGTACGTTCGCATGCTCCCGAGGACAGTTTGCGCATCTGTTCGCGTACGTACGGGGATGTGCCAGAGTGGCAATTATGTTCAGTAAAGGTCAGGAGTGACTGGAACGAGGCATCGTCTACTGGCAAGGATTGTGTCGGTCTGACAGGCATTTGCCCGCCTGTATCGCGTACAGGCGGGCGGGGAATTGCACCGGAAGTCGGTGGTGATCAGCCCTGATGTTCGCTGCTCAGCGCTTTCGGCTGGCTGATTTCGATCCGGCGGGTGCGTGCCTGTTCAGCCTTCGGCATCCGGAGCGTCAAGACACCCCATTCGAGGTGCGCTTCGATCTGCTCGCTATCTACCGGCGCCGGTAGAGCCACGCTCTGGGTGAATTGACCGGAGCCGATCTCACGCCGATACCAGTTCCACTGATGGGCCTGCTCTTCCGGGTGCTCGTAGCCATACGATCCGGAGATGTGCAGCGTATTCTGCTCCAGGTTCACGTCCAGATCCTCCGGTCGAGTGCCTGGCAGCAGCGCATGAACGATCAACTCCTGGCCGGTGTCGTACAGATCGATGGCTGGCCGGAAGCCACGGTTGAACGGGGTCGAGCGACCTCCATCGATGGTATCGCCAAATGCTCGATCCATTTCATCGAAGAGACGAGTGAACTCGGCCCACGGATGACGACGCATAACCATGACACCTCACCTCCCTGATGTGTATGACATCTAACATACGAACTGCACGTGCCCGATTTCCGGGCGGAGTAACTGTAACTGGATATATTCTAGATAGTGAGTCGTACTGTGTCAAGAGTCTGATTCATGACGAAGCATGTAACTGGAGTGGATGATCTATGGTGCTCGCTGGTTGCGGCTCTGCCGTAGAATCTTCACAGTGTTGAGAAGACATTAATTGCGCCCGCCCACCGTACGCCACCCCCGATACCAATCAGGAGACAAACAATGGCCGAGCCTCGATCGCCGATTTCAACGACCCAGCTTCTGTTGTTCTTTCCACGGGGTGGCTCGGCGCAGGTCATTCGTTATCTTGCGGCCGCACTGGAGCACCACCAGGTCGATTGTCAGGTGATCTCGGGGTCACTCGGTGAACCAGAGTCGGCCACGCATGCCAGGCGATTCTTTCGCGATCTCGATGTGCTGCCCATTGATTACACGCCGGCGCACGACGTCTTTCGGGCTGGAGGAGACCCGCTGCGGGAGCCAGTGCCGATGCACCCTTCCTATGAAGATCGGCCGGAGGTGGCAGACCGGGTGTTTGTCTCGATCGACCCGGATACGGCGCACTGGATGGAAGCGCGCTGGGAGCAGATTCTGCGATCCAGGGTCACCCGGATTCCGGATATCTTCCATATACACCACCTCTCGCCGATTCAACCTGCGTTGCAATCGCTCTGGCCAGATGTTCCGAAGATCGGACATATCCACGGGACCGAGCTCAAGATGCTCACCCGGATCCGGGATCGGCGTGCCCTGCTCGACGCCTGCGGTCTCGCATTCGACAGTGATCCAGCAGATATCGAGGCAACGATTGCCCGGGAATGGGAGTCGCTGACGCCCGATCAGCAACGCATCGCCACATCGACCCGATGGCCATACTGGCGATGGTCAGATTTCTGGGAAAAGCGACTGATCGAGTATGCCGCGATGTGTGATCACCTGATCGTACTGACCGAAAGCGCGCGGGATCAGACAGTCGAATTGCTCGACTACGATTCTGCGCGGATTCAGCCGGTTCCGAACGGTGTTGATACCGACCACTTCACGCCGGACCGGCTGACGGCGAGCCAGCGACTCGAGCGCTGGAAGCACTGGCTGGTAGATCGACCCCGTGGCTGGGATGAATCCGGTGAGCCAGGCTCGATCCGCTATACCCAGGCGGAGCTCGATGAGTGGTTCATCGATGCTGCCGGTGAGCAGACCCCGGTGCTCTTCTTCGTTGGTCGATTTACCAGCATGAAACGCGTGCCGGTGCTGATCCGGGCCTACCAGGACGCCATGCCGCACTTTCACTGGAAGGCGCCACTGGTGATCTGGGGTGGCAATCCGGGAGAGTGGGAAGGTGAGCATCCGTATACCGTGGCGAGCGAAGGCAATATGGACGGGATCTTCTTTGTCGGCTGGCGAGGTCATAGCGAGTTGCCGGCCGGTCTCAACGCCTCCGATGTGATGGTGGCGCCGTCCCGGAATGAGCCGTTTGGACAGGTCTATCTCGAAGCGATGGCCTGCCAGCTGCCGGTGGTTGCGACTGATAGCGGTGGTCCGCCAACGTTCATCAACAGGAATCCGGATTCGCCCGATGGCTGGGTAATTCCGCCAGATGATCAGGAGGCGCTCACCCGGACGCTGATCGAGGTGGTCAATAATCCGGATGAGCGACGTCGCCGTGGCAAGCAGGCGCTGGAGACAGTGCGCTCGGAATATTCCTGGACGCAGGTTGCCGGTACCGTTCGCGCGCTGTATGACGATCTCCTGCGAGACCGCTAGCCGACGGCGATCCCTTCCCGACGTTTTCGAAGCTGCCGCAGGCAACTCATTGCTACGAGTGCGCCGGTTTTTGGATTCTGCGCGCTCGGAACGTTCCGGACCTCGAATCGGAGGGAGCCAAACGCCCCTTCGGCCTCGACGGTATGCACGTTTCGATCGACTGCCGGATCGACCATCACCACAACCTCGGTGCGGTCCAGTCCGATTCCCGCGAAGCTGACGGCGGCCGTGACATTGACACTCTCCGGATAGGCAAGTGCGGCATCACGAGCGTTGCCACGGAAGACCTCGGTTTCTTCGTTGATTCCGGCACCTTCGTCCGGGCCGAGGAGTGTAGCCGGATGCTTGCGCACCGTGTGCTGAACCCGATCCAGACCACCGGCCTTCGCCGCCGAGATGGCGTCGAGCGCCCCGATTGCCCCGGAGACCACGATCGCCTGGCCGTTCGATGCCTCGGCCGCAGCGCGGAACTCGGACTCGAAGCCGGGATCGGCCAGCGATCCGACCGCCAGAAAGTAGAGATCCAGCCCCCGGCTCAGTACCTCGATCCCGTGTGTGCGGAGCCCTTCGTGTCCGGCGACCTCCAGAAAGACTTCTGGCTGCCGGGACATGATCTCGTCGACGGATCCGAACACCGGGAGCATACGATCCGGTTTATCGAGGTCCTGAACGATCGCGCCAACGAATTCGATCTGATCTGGAGCGGTCTCCTGCGCCAGTCGCACGAGATCCTGACCGATCGCACCCAGGCCGATGAGTCC
>SLFF01000492.1 GCA_007124395.1 Thermomicrobiaceae bacterium
CCGGTGCCCGAGGTTCAGGGGTTGTTGATCGCCTGCGGCTTCTCCGGGCACGGGTTCGCCCTCAGCCCGCAAATCGGCGTAATCATGCGGGAATTCATCGCCACAGGTGAGCCATCTACTCCGGTCGACGAGCTGAGCATCGAGCGCTTCCGATGAGCCGGTGCGGTTTGGATATACTTGTTGGCCGCGACTTGTAGCTGAGGAGCCCTCGATGAATGAAGGCAAACGAAACG
Source organism: Thermomicrobiaceae bacterium (assembly GCA_007124395.1). Taxonomy (GTDB): domain Bacteria; phylum Chloroflexota; class Chloroflexia; order Thermomicrobiales; family Thermomicrobiaceae; genus SLMJ01. The sequence continues at coordinate 234 of SLFF01000492.1, forward strand.
TCGGACGGCTGGTCGAAGAGATCGGTGAGGAACGCCCGAAACATCCTGAAGCATCCGCTGCACCCAGTACTCTGAGCCTGCCGATCACGGTGACGGATCTGGAAGAAGATGAAGAGGTCAAGGTGCTGGCGAATGTCGCCAACACCAATCTCGGCGTGCTCGGCTTTACCGAACACGGCCCGCGGCACTTTCGTCTGGTCTCCCGGATCGCCCGCAACGTATTGAAGCGCCTCGGCTACGACGAGCATATGCAGGAACTGGCCGGGATCGCTGGCTACCTGCACGATATCGGCAATGTGGTCAGCCGCTACGATCACAGCCTGACTGGCGCACTGCTGGCCCGGGAAATCCTGATACGGTACAAGGTTCCTCACGAAGACATTGCTCTCATCATGGGCGCAATCGGCAGCCACGGTGATGACTCCCAGCGTCTGGGTGAAGCGGTTCATCCCGTATCAGCTGCGTTGATCCTGGCTGACAAGTCGGATGTCCACCGCAGCCGGGTCCGGAATATCGATCAGAACATGTTCGATCAGCACGACCGGGTAAACTATGCGTCGGAGTCATCGTTCCTGCGGGTCGATCCCGACAACAAGACGATCACGCTGGAACTGAAGATCGATACCGAGATCTCACAGGTCATGCACTATTTCGAGATCTTCCTGCCGCGTATGCTGATGTGCCGGCGTGCTGCGGAGTTTCTCGGGTGTGACTTCCATATTGAAATCAATGACGTAGCACTCCTGTGAGGAGCCAATGAGCACACTGTCCTCTCCATTCAGCCTGAGCAGATCCGAACCACGGGGGACGACCAACTGGGCCAACTTCGACTACTACATGATCGTCTGCATGCTGGTGCTGCTCGGCTTCGGGCTCGTTGCCATCTGGAGCGCCGGTGGTGGTGGCGATATCACCCTCTACCATCCGGTCTTCCGGCAGATCGTCTACACCATTGTCGGCGTCCCGATTCTCATCGGAATGACGTTGCTCGATTACCGCTACGTCAAAACGTTCTGCTGGTTCATCTATGGCTCATCGCTGCTGTTACTGGCCTCGCTCATGGTGGCCGGAACAACGATCGGCGGCTCCACCCGCTGGCTCGTCTTCGGGCCGCTGAACATCCAGCCGTCGGAGATCGCCAAGCTCGCGGTGATCATCGCACTCGGGGTGTTCATCGCTGATCGCCGGCACGAGATGGACCGCTTCTACAATTTTGTTCTCTCCGGGATCATCGTGGCCATTCCGGCTGCGCTCGTATACACCCAGCCAGACCTCGGCACCACCGGCGTGTTCGCCTTCATCTGGCTGACGATGATGCTGATCTCTCGCACCCGGCTGATCTACATCGTCGGAACCATTCTTCTGGCTATTCCGACGGCGATCTTCGCCTGGATGTTCCTGCTGCAGGATTACATGCGAGACCGTCTGTTGATCTCCTTCAACCCGGAGCGAGACGTCCTCGGTGCTGGCTACAACATTATTCAAGCCCAGATCTCCATTGGTTCGGGCGGATTGCTCGGTCACGGCCTGACCGGCGGAACCCAGTCACAGATGGATCTCCTGCGCGTCCGGACCACGGACTTCATCTTCGCGCACGCTATGGGTATGTTCGGGTTCATCGGCGCAATTGCGCTCTTTACCGTCATCGGTCTGCTGCTCTGGCGGACGATGCGCGTAGCTCAGGAAACCCAGGATCCCTTCGGACAACTCCTGGCTGCCGGCGTCACCGCCATGTTCTTCTTCCAGGCGTTCGTCAACATCGGAATGAATGTCGGCATCATGCCGGTAACTGGTATTCCATTGCCGTTCGTCAGCCTAGGCGGTTCCTCGCTCTGGACCAGTCTGGCGGCAATCGGGCTGCTACAGAGTGTCAGAATCCATTACCAGCATCTTGCCTTCCAGCGGGACTGGGGTTGATCTATCCCGGATCTCATTGCAAGCATTGAACGTGTCGACCGGCGGCACTGATCTGGCATGCTCTATCATCAACGAGTTCACATTTGTTGCACCATGCACCACAGGCGACAAGGAGACCCTATGCCTCGTTTCTCGATCCTGACGTTCCTCGCCGCATTCATGCTCATCATTGCCGCCTGTGGCGGAGACGACGATGGCGATGACGCCGCCATGGACGATGCCCCAACCCCTGAACCAGTCGAAGAAGTTACCGACGACGATCCCGAGCCAACTCCGGTTCCAGACGACTCAACGGACGACACCCCGACACCTGCTCCGGTCGACGACGATACCGACGTCGACGAACCGACACCGGAGCCCGCTCCAGTCGAAGAAGACGACGATGATGCCGCTGAAGAAGAGCCCGAACGGGCCGATCCCGAGCTGAGCACCTTCGTCGAAGGCGTGGACATGCCGAGCAGCCTCACCTTCGCGCCAGACGGCCGCATGTTCTTCATCGAAGTCTGGACCGGAACGATCCGGGTGGTTCAGGATGGTCAGTTGCTCGATGAGCCATTCGCCACACTCGACATCGTTCAGGCAGACGGCTTTACCGAGCACGGCATCCTCGGACTGGCACTGCATCCGGAGTTCGAGGAGAACGGCTGGGTCTATGCCTTCCACACGGTGCCTGATGAGGCCGGAAATCCGGCAGAACAGCGTATTGTCCGCTTGACTGCCGACGGAAACAGCGCTGTCGATGAGGAGATCATCGTCGACGGACTCCCGTTCGGTCCCAATTGCTGCCATAACGGTGGCCGGATGACCTTTGGACCAGACGGGCACCTCTACGTAACCCTCGGCGATATCGAAAACGAGCAGGTCAGCCAGGATCCGGAGAACATCGCCGGCAGCATCCTGCGCTATACCGCCGATGGCGCCGTGCCCGAGGACAATCCGCTCGGCCCGGACAACCCGGTCTACGCCTATGGCCTGCGAAACCCGTACGGGATGACGTTCCATCCGGAAACCGGTGACCTCTGGATCACCGAGAACGGTCCCAACGGGTTCGATGAGCTCAATCTCATTCAGGCCGGGGAGAACTACGGCTGGCCAGAGGCCCGGGGATTCGAAGGCTCCGACGAGCACACGCGTCCGATCTGGGCCACCGGGGAATCCGAAGCGATCGGCCCGACCGGTATCGAGATTCCGACCGGTGAGGCAATTCCTGAACTCGGCGGCCGTGTGATGTTCTGTGACTGGAATTCCGGTACCGCCCGGATTCTCGATATCTCGGACGATCTCGAGGTGCTCGACGAGACATCGATCGATGTCACCTGTAACCTGGACATCTCCGAAGGAACCGATGGCGCGCTCTATCTCTCCAGCACGGACACCATCTATCGATACGGCCCGCCGCTGGAGTAAGATGACTGAACTGATCAGGGATTTTCGAACACACCATCAGGAGTAGACAGCCCAATGATTAGCAGTGATCCGCGGAAAGAGACCTGGGAATCCGGAAACTACTCGACCGCCGCGGATCAATCCATTCTGCCGAGCGAGCTACTCTGTGAGGCAGTCGATCTCCGGGCCGGAGAACTGGTGCTCGATGTCGCCTGTGGTACCGGCGTCACGTCGATGGCGGCCGCGAGGCGACAGGCTCAGGTAACCGGTATCGACTTCTCGTCGAACTCGTTGGCAACCGCACGCACGCGGGCCAAGTTCGAGCAGATCGAGATTTCGTTTCAGGAAGCCAATGCCGAGGCGTTGCCGTTCGAAGATGCCGCATTCGATGTCGTACTCTCGACGTTCGGAGCGCAGTTTGTCGGCGATCAGCACGCCGCGGCCAGTGAGCTGATCCGGGTCTGCCGGCCTGGCGGCCGCATCGGCCTCACGAACTGGACACCCGGGCCATACTTCGGGCACTTCTTCAA